>NZ_JACFYJ010000299.1:0-532 GCF_037126505.1 Paraburkholderia bengalensis | reverse complement strand
AAAGCGCCGCAAACGCGGCGCCCCTCCTTCCCCGAGATCCGAACGGCGTGCGTCAGAACCGGTGCACCATGCCGACGCCCACACCCACCATGCTGCGCGACGAAGACGGCGACGAATTGAAGCCGTCGCCGATCGTTGCCGTCGCGTTGATGATGTGCGTGCCGCCGCCCGTCGCGTTCGGCGCGAGCGTCTGGCCGTTGGCGCGCTGATACGCCTGCAGTGCGTAAAGGCCCGTGCGCTTGGACAGCGAATAGTACTCGGACAGGTTGACCTGCTGGTACTGCGCGCTGCTCGTGATGCCGTTGGCCGTCGTCGCGCGCGTGTAGCTGTAGCCCGTCGCGAAGTCCCACGTGGCCGTCGGCTTCCAGTGCAGCACGATGCCGCCCGTGTTCCAGATCTGCTCATTGCGGAACGACGAGCCGATGCCGGGAATGTACTGCACGTTCGTGTAGGTCGCCGTGATGTCGAACTGGCTGCTGAACGTGTAGCCCGCGCCGACCGCGAAGCGCTGCTGCGACTGCGCCGTCTGGTA
>NZ_JACFYJ010000298.1:0-535 GCF_037126505.1 Paraburkholderia bengalensis | reverse complement strand
TGTGCACACCATCGTCAAGGAGGTGTTTGCGCGTGCCGCCGGGCGGCTACGCGAGCGTGGCATCGAACACGCTGCACGCGCTGACCTGCTGGAAAAGGCGTCGGCACACTGGCTGAGGCACACGGCCGGCTCGCACATGGCCGACCGTCAGGTGGACCTGCGACATGTGCGCGACAACTTCGGGCATGCGTCGCTGACGACGACGAGCATCTACCTGCACGTCGACGAAGATCGCCGGCATCAGGAAACCGACGAGAAACACCGCATCGACTGGTGACCGATGGACGGTCAGTTGAACCGTGATTGAGGTCCCGGCCGGAAGGCCTTCGGCGCAGTCCGCAAGTCACAGCGCGTATGCCAGAATCCGGATGACATATCTGAACAACGCAGTCTCTTCAGCCATGGAAACGATCGAAACTGAACCGCAGGTCACCGCAAATCGCCGCGGTGTAGCGTTCACCCTTGTGCACCAGGGACGTCCTGTCGAATGCGTCGTCACGACCGCTGCGCTCGAGGCCTGGTTCTGGCTCGAGCC
>NZ_JACFYJ010000297.1:0-555 GCF_037126505.1 Paraburkholderia bengalensis | reverse complement strand
CCGACGGCTTGCCGCTGATCGGCCGGGCGGGCGGCGCGGCGCCCGCCGTGTGGCTCGCCGTCGGCCACGAGGGGCTGGGCGTGACGACGTCGCTGGGCACGGCGCAATTGCTCGCCGCGCAGATCACGCAGACCGCGGCGCCCATCGACGCCGAGCCGTTTCTGCCCGCGCGCTTCGAACTGGGAGCGTGTCATGTCTGATGCGCCGGTTTCGCGCGTGCGGGTGAAGATAGACGACGTATTCGTCGAGGTCGACGAAGGCGCGACCATTGCCGCCGCGCTCGCCGTCAGCGGCGCGGGCATCCGCGGCGCGCGTCGATCGGTCAGTGGCGAGGCGCGGGCGGCATTTTGCGGCATGGGCGTGTGTCACGAGTGTCGCGTGACGGTCGACGGACGCGCGCACGTGCTCGCCTGCCAGACGCCATGCCGCGACGGCCAAGTCATCCAGACGTCGGGGCCGCGATGAACGACGCGCACTTCGATGTCGTCGTCGTGGGCGCGGGGCCGGCGGGTCTTGGCGCCGCCCGCGAGGCCGCGAACGCGGGCGCGCGCGTCG
>NZ_JACFYJ010000296.1:0-561 GCF_037126505.1 Paraburkholderia bengalensis | reverse complement strand
ACCGGCGGCCGGCATGAACGCGACGGAGAAGGTCGAGCTGACGAAGCTGCTCGACAAGATCCGCGCGGACGGCAAGACGATCCTGCTGATCGAGCACGATGTGAAACTGGTGATGGGCCTGTGCAACCGGATGACAGTGCTCGACTATGGCAAGGTGATCGCCGAGGGTCTGCCGCAAGACGTGCAGAAGGATCCGAAGGTGATCGAGGCTTATCTGGGTGCGGGGGTCCACTGATGGCTACGGCAATGTTGAAAATCAAGGGCCTCCAGGTCAACTATGGCGGCATTCAGGCCGTCAAGGGTGTCGACCTCGAGATCCAGCAGGGCGAACTCGTTACGCTGATCGGCGCGAACGGCGCGGGCAAGACGACGACGATGAAGGCGATCACGGGCCTGAAGCCGTATTCGGCTGGCGACATCGAGTACATGGGCCAGTCGATCAAGGGCGTGCCGCCGCACGAGCTGCTCAAGCGCGGCCTCGCGATGGTGCCGGAAGGGCGGGGCATCTTCGCGCGCATGTCGATTGTCGAGAACATGCAGATGGGTGCGTATCTGCGCAGC
>NZ_JACFYJ010000295.1:0-561 GCF_037126505.1 Paraburkholderia bengalensis | reverse complement strand
GCTGCGCAGATACGCACCCATCTGCATGTTCTCGACAATCGACATGCGCGCGAAGATGCCCCGCCCTTCCGGCACCATCGCGAGGCCGCGCTTGAGCAGTTCATGCGGCGGCACGCCTCTGATCGACTGGCCCATGTATTCGATGTCGCCGGCCGAATAGGGCTTCAGACCCGTGATCGCCTTCATCGTCGTCGTCTTGCCCGCGCCGTTCGCGCCGATCAGCGTGACCAGTTCGCCCTGCTGGATCTCGAGGTCGACGCCCTTGACGGCCTGAATGCCGCCGTAGTTGACCTGAAGGCCCTTGATTTTCAACATTGCCGTAGCCATCAGTGGACCCCCGCACCCAGATAAGCCTCGATCACCTTCGGGTCCTTCTGCACGTCGTGCGGCAGACCTTCAGCGATCACCTTGCCATAGTCGAGCACTGTCATGCGATTGCACAGGCCCATCACCAGTTTCACGTCGTGCTCGATCAGCAGGATCGTCTTGCCGTCCGCGCGGATCTTGTCGAGCAGCTTCGTCAGCTCGACCTTCTCCGTCGCGTTCATGCCGGCCGCCGGT
>NZ_JACFYJ010000294.1:0-582 GCF_037126505.1 Paraburkholderia bengalensis | reverse complement strand
CCCGCCACGCGCGCGGCGGCGCGGCAGTGTCCGGGGCGTCCGTCGCGCGGCGGCACCGCATCGGGCGATCCGCCATCGGGCGGCGCAATGCAGGACGGCAAAGGCAGAACCCAGGGCGGCTGGATGCCGCACGCTCCCGGCGCGTTGCCGGGCGGACTCGCACAGGAGGCGCCAGATGGACTGTAACGAAGCAAGGCCGCTTCTCGATGCGAATGCGGACCACGAACTCACGCCGCCGCAATCGCGCGACGTGCAGCGTCATATCGAAGGCTGCGATGCCTGCAGGAGGGAAAGCGAGATGGTGCGGGCGATGAAGGGCGCAGTGCGTTCGGCTTCCTATCATCGCGCGCCGGACGAGTTGCGCGCGAGAATCATGGCGTCGTTGCCGCCAGTCGCGGAGGTTTCCAAAGCGGACTGGACGCAGGCGGACTGGACTCAGCCGTCAGCGGAACAGCGCCCCGAGCCGCGTGCGAGGCAGCGCAAAGGCTGGTTCGACTGGCTGCGGCTGCCGCAGGGTTCGGGTGGCGGCTTCGGGTCGCTGGCGGGCGAGGGCGCAGGCGGCGCGACGAGCGGCGGCTCGAC
>NZ_JACFYJ010000293.1:0-584 GCF_037126505.1 Paraburkholderia bengalensis | reverse complement strand
CGCAGGCGTTGCCCCTGTGCGGGGCGGCACCTACTTTTCTTTGCCGCCGCAAAGAAAAGTAGGCAAAAGAAAGCGGGCTCACACCGCCAATCCTTGACACTTACCCACGGGCTCTCAACGTCCCCGCACTTCGCGCGGCTCCGCACCGTTCGGTTTTTGTTGCCAACGTGCTCGCAGTGCGCTTCACCCGCGCCACGCGCCCGCGCAAACGCGAGCCCCGTCTGGCCTTGATCGCCCTGTGCGGCAAACTCTGTGTAGGGCGTCTCGCCGCAAATGGAGCGCCCGAAGTGGATATCGCGAAGCGATGGTCGTGTCGTGCGGCGGGCCTACACAGAGTTTGCCGCAATGGGGCGCGTGCCATTCACGGGTGTGTGTTGTGACGCGAGTGCACGAAGCGGGTGAGGCGCGGCGGAATGCGCGGGCAACGCACGGTCGCCAGCGCGCGGACGAATGAAGGATGGGGACGATGAGGTCCCGTGGGTAGATGTCAAGGATTGGCGGTGTGAGCCCGCTTTCTTTTGCCTACTTTTCTTTGCGGCGGCAAAGAAAAGTAGGTGCCGCCCCGCACAGGGGCAACGCCTGCG
>NZ_JACFYJ010000292.1:0-587 GCF_037126505.1 Paraburkholderia bengalensis | reverse complement strand
AAACAAACGTGTGCCCGGCATCCGATCGCTGACGCGCGGCCGCACGTCGCCAACTGGTCACTTCTCCCTTGTATTCAATGAGGCGCTCGCCCGACTTGAAAGGCTGTAGGGCAAACAGCCCCGTGCCGTGCACGGGCGAATGTCGCGCCGAAATGCGTCGCGCTCGGCGCATGGTGTCGTTTCCTTCAGTAGGCGCCCGGGGCAAAGGGCACCGGTGCAGCCGGATCATACAGCGGCACCGGCCATGTTGGTGAAGCCAATGCGCAACTAACTGTCAGGCACATGTCAACCTCGAACCAGCTCCGCCAGAACCCCCGGCGAGCAGAGAAGGGGGCGTCACTCGGACCGGCGATTCGCTCCCGCCGTGGCCGAAGCCACCCCCTCGTTTTCGACGGGCGCCCGTTCGGAGCGCACCGGACGCAATCCCTCGACGGGCGAAACCATTACGATCCCGGCCGCGAAAACCGTGAAGTTCACTGCAGGTAAACCGTTCAAGGAGGCCGTCAACGGGGCCTAGCGTGGCGGGCGCAGGAAAGCCGGCGCGACATGCCCGTTTCCCCGCGCGCCGCGACGGTCCTGACGATTCT
>NZ_JACFYJ010000291.1:0-587 GCF_037126505.1 Paraburkholderia bengalensis | reverse complement strand
GGTCTCGAACGACCCTGACTTCGAGACCAAGGCTGCAGACGTGATAGGCCTCTATCTGAACCCTCCCGCTCATGCGGCAGTGTTCTGTGTGGACGAGAAGACCGCCATTCAGGCGCTGGATCGTAAGGACCGGATGTTGCCGCTGTCACCGGGCCGCGCCGAGAGTCATGGCTTTGAATACAAGCGTAACGGCACTCTGAGCCTGTTCGCTGCGCTCAATACGGCGACCGGGGAAGTCATCGGCAAAACCGCGCCACGCCATACCAGCGAGCAGTTCGTCGCCTTCCTCACCGGCGTGATCGCCAGCCAGCGGCCCAGACAGGAAATTCATGTGATTTGCGACAATGTCAATAGTCACAAGACCGCACGTGTGCAGGACCTTCTGCAGCAACACGGCAACGTGCGGCTGCATTACACACCGACCTATACCTCCTGGCTAAATCAGGTGGAAAACTGGTTCGCGCGTATCCAGCGCGACCTAATCGCGCGAGGCGTCTTCACCACCGTTAAGGATCTGGATCGCAAACTGATGCGCTATATCCGTGAGCACAACAAGAATCCGAAGCCGATCAAATGGAAGTACAACG
>NZ_JACFYJ010000290.1:0-589 GCF_037126505.1 Paraburkholderia bengalensis | reverse complement strand
CCTACAATCCGATTGCTGAACGTCGTGGCCGCGGGTCATCAACGTCGGGATTTTCTTTCGCCGCACTTTGATGACCAGCGATCTTTTCGAGTCTCTCCACCCAGTTTGGAACTCACCCGAAGGAGAAGAGATGAAATCCATGAAGACCTACGTTGCCGCAGCGATCACCGTCAGTGCCGTTGTCGCCACCGCACCCGTCGTTAACGCACAAGAGACGAGCGCGGCAGCGTCGCCAACAGCCCCCTCTAGTTCGTCGAATAGAGCAGCAAATAGAGAGTTGGCGAAGCGAGTTCAGACGGCGTTGTACAAGCAAAAAGGCATGGACTGGAGCGATGTTCACGCCATCGCTCGTAGCGGCAAGATCTATCTTGTAGGAATGGTTCCGAAACAGGCGCAGATAGATCTCGCAGGGAAGGTTGCTGAGGGTGTATCTGGCGTTACGTCCGTCCAGAACAATTTGACAGTGGAGGAAGAAGGGCATTAATGGTTGAATCCAACCGCATCCCCTTTGACTACAATGGCGCGCCTTGAGGACAGGAATGTTATGTTTTCAACGGCGACGCCGTTGCAAGGGAAGGCATGAAGGGCA
>NZ_JACFYJ010000028.1:0-84892 GCF_037126505.1 Paraburkholderia bengalensis | reverse complement strand
CGCTCGCCGCTGTTGGGCGAACACACGGACGAGGTGATGGCCGAACTCGGCTATTCGCCCGCGCAGATCGACGCGCTCAAGGCGTGCGGCGCGATCTGACAACGAACAACGAACACGAATACACCAAACGAGGAGATGACATGCCGGAATGGTCGGGCTTCATCGCGTGGTCGGGACTCGAGCGACTGGAGTTGTGCGTATTCGTTTTCGCGGGCGCATTGCTGCTCGCGATCGCGTCGACGGTATCCGTCAACCGGCTCGTGCATGGCGGGCGCAGCGTGCGGCAAGGCGCGGCGGGCGACAAGGTCGTCGATATGCTCGCGTTGGGATTGTGTATCTGGCTTGGTTACGCTTTCGTCAACGAGCCTGCGCAATTGCCGGGCGCTGCCGCGCTGTTCGCCGTGAGTCTGCTTGCAGCCGCGCTAGGGGCGCACGTGATGCTGACATCGCATGAGCATCGGGCGCCCGCACAGTGCGGTATGGCGGCGCGCCGCGCGGCATCGTTTCGCCTCGCATGGGATGGCGACGCCGCACGCATGCAGCCCGCCGACGATTTCACCCAGCGCTGGACATGGACGGTCTCGACGCGCCGCACGCAGGCGCGCTGCGTCTCGTCGGCGCGCAGCACGCATCTGACGCACGCCGCGATGCGCGTACGCAGTCGCCAACGCCATCACGTCAGACGCTACTGAGCAAAACACATGACGCCCGCGCTTTCACCAAAGCGCGGGCGTCGAAGAGAGTCATCGATGAACTGCAACCCTGCGTCATTGCGCAACGGACTCGCGATAGAACTGGTTCTTCCGGTCGAAGATCAGTTGCGCGAGAAAGTCGGCGTCATAGGCGTTGAGCAGATGCGAATGAAAGCGCTCGATGTAGGCGGTAATGCGCGCAAGTTCATTGCTGACGTCGTCGAAGAAATCGAGCGTGGCCTGGCTCCAGCGAAAGCGCAGACCGAGTTCGCTGAACGCGGCGTTGTAGGCGCTCAGCAGCGCTTCGTTGTGCAGATCGGCAGACTGGTTCATCGCAAGGCTCCCATGCAGTCGAGTGACCGGGTTCGACAGAAGCATAGAAGCCGCAACGAATCTGCAATAGTTAAAGTTTTATTGGCAATCCATAGCGGGTCATTTATGGACGGCCAACTGGTTCACGCGCGTAATCTGCTCGATCAGGTTCGCGCCTTCTTCCATCAGAAAGCGCTTGAACGCGACGGCAACGGGCGGCAGCCGCTTGTTCTTGCGATGCACGACGTACCAGTTGAGCATGACGGGAAAGCCTTCGACGTCGAGCACGACGAGATGTCCGACCTGCAATTCGAGGCTGATCGTGTGCGCCGACAAAAATGCGATGCCCATCCCCGCGATCACCGCCTGTTTGATCGTCTCCGTGCTCTTGATCTCCATCGCGATCTTGAGGTTGGTGAGCCGCCCCGCGAAGCCTTCTTCCATCGAATTCCATGTATCCGAGCCGCGCTCGCGCACGACGAACGCCTCGCTCGCGAGCTGGCTGATCTTGATGTTGCGTTTGTTCGCGAGGGGATGCGTGGGCGCCGCGACGATTACATACGGATGCGGCGCGAACACTTCGTTGATCGCATCCAGTCCCTGCGGCGGCCGCACCATCACGGCGAGATCCGTCTGATTGGTCGACAGCTGATGCAGCAGTTCTTCGCGGTTGTGCACGGCAAGATTCAGTTCGACGCCCGCATAACGGCGCGTGAATTCGGCGAGCAGACGCGGAAAGAAGTAGTCGCCCGCGCTGATCACCGAGACGTTCAGCTTGCCGCCCGATACGCCCTTGAGCTGGCCCATCGCTTCGTCGACTTCATGAAATTGCTGAATGATCGCGCGGCTGTAGTGAAGCATCTCGGTGCCCGCCGGCGTCAGGTAGATCTTCTTGCCGAGCTGCTCGAAAAGCGGCAGGCCGGCGTGCTCTTCGAGCTGCCTGACCTGGGTGGAAACGGCGGGCTGCGTGAGATGCAGTTCCTCCGCCGCGCGCGAGAAGCTCAGATGCCGCGCCACCGTTTCGAAGACCTTCAACTGGCGCAGGGTCGCGTTACGCATTGTCATGGCAGATGTATAAGCGAAGATGAATCTTCATGGTAACAAACTTTAATTATCAGTAATTCAGCAATGACCCTAGCATGGATTCTGTAATGGACGATACGTGGCACAGGCATCGGGTTAACGCTTAAAAACAAGGCTCCGGCGAAGAGTCGGCGAACACGGAAGAACGTCTGATGTTTAAAAGACCGATAAAGCAGACAGTAAATCGGCTTAAAGGTTTTTAGAAAAGAAGTACTGGAAATTGCATTGAGAAATACGCCCGAAGCAGTACGAACGGGACACAACTATAAGGTGGCATGCATACAGACCGGCGCTTTGGCCGGCTGCCCTAAATAGATAGCGGAGACAGGCACATGAACAGCATTTCTCAGCAAGCTCCGGTTGCGTTCTGGCGCAGCCGCTGGTGGCAACTAGCATTCGGCATCCTGTGCATGGCGCTCGTCGCCAACCTGCAATATGCGTGGACACTGTTCGTCGCACCGATGAGCGCCAAGCATCATTGGGGACAGGCCGAAGTGCAGCTTGCGTTCTCGATCTTCATTCTGACTGAGACGTGGCTCGTGCCCGTCGAAGGATGGCTCGTCGACCGCTTCGGCCCGCGTCCCGTCGTGGCGGGCGGCGCGATCTGCGCGGGTCTCGCGTGGGTGATGAACTCGTACGCGACAACGCTGCCCGAGCTGTACGTTGCGTCTGTCATCGCGGGTATCGGCGCGGGCGGCGTGTACGGCACGTGCGTCGGCAATGCGCTGAAGTGGTTCCCGGACAAGCGCGGTCTCGCAGCCGGTTTGACGGCGGCGGGTTTCGGCGCGGGTGCGGCCGTCACCGTGATTCCGATCGCGAACATGATTACGCGCACAGGTTATGAGCACACGTTCCTGTTCTTCGGGATTCTGCAAGGCGTATGCATCTTCCTGCTCGCGCTGATGCTGAGAAAGCCGGACGGCGTCAAGGCGCCCGCCGCGAAGCGCAAGTTCGCCGTCACGAAGACGGACTACACGCCGGGCCAGATGATCAAGGCGCCCGTGTTCTGGGTGATCTACGTATCGTTCGTGGCGGTGGCCGCGGGCGGCCTGATGGCCACGGCGCAGATCGGTCCCATCGCGAAGGACTGGGGTCTCGCCAAGCTGCCGATGACGATGTTCGGCATGACGCTGCCGCTGCTGACGATGACACTGTCGATCGACAACATCTGCAACGGCTTCACGCGTCCGCTGTGCGGCTTCATCTCGGACAAGATCGGCCGTGAGAACACGATGTTCGCGATCTTCATCGGCGAAGGGCTCGCGCTGCTCGGTCTGATGCAATATGGCCAGAACCCGTATGCGTTCATGACCTTCGCGGCGCTGATCTTCCTGTTCTGGGGCGAGATCTTCTCGATTTTCCCGGCAATCTGCGCGGATACGTTCGGCAGCAAGTACGCGGCGGCGAACGCAGGCACGCTCTATACGGCGAAGGGCACGGCGTCGCTGGTGGTGCCGATCGCTTCCGTCCTCGCGGCGACGGGCGGCTGGAACCTCGTCTTCATCGTGTCGGCCGTGGTCACGATTGCGGCGGGCGTGTCGGCGAAGTTCATTCTCGCGCCGATGCGGGCACGCTGGATCGCTTCCTCGAACGAGGCGTCGCACGAACTTGAACCGGAACTCGCGGCAAACGGACCGGGCCTGCGTCACTGGCCGGAACAGACGGGCGAATAAACCCGTCGTCACACTTCAACATGGCGACCTGAACGCATGAACGTATCGCTGCAGCAATTGAAGGTGTTCGTCGCCGTCGCGCGCCAGCGCAGCTTCACCCGCGCGGCGCGCGAGTTCGATCTGACGCAGTCGGCCGTGAGCCGGTGCGTGCGCGAACTCGAAGAGGCGATCGCATTGCGCCTGTTCGATCGCACGACGCGTCAGGTCGAACTGACGACGGCGGGCTCACGGCTCGAGCGGCGCATCAGCCGGCTGATCGACGAAATCGAACTGACGTTGCGCGAAGAGCGCGCTGCGCACGAAGAACACACGGGCCTCGTAGTGGTCGCCTGCGATCCCGTCACGTCGTCGGGCTGGCTGCCCGAGCGGCTCGCGCGCAGTGCCGCCGCTTTCCCCGAGCTGATCGTCACCGCGAAGGAGCAGCCGCAGCACGCCGTGCTCGCCGCCATCGAGCAAGGCGAGGTCGACTTCGGCGTGCTGTGCGACGCGAATCTCGCGCTCGCCGACGCCTTCCACGCCCAGCCGCTCGTATCGACGCCGCTTTGCGCGGTATTGCCGGAAGCGCATCCGCTTGCATCGGGCGCCGCCTTGCGCTGGGAGGCGCTGCGCGATTCCCAATACGTGACGCAACTCGTCACGCTGAACGCGGAAGCGGGCACGCGCAACATGGCGGGGCGCGCGCTCGCCACGCATCGCATCGACGCACAGCGCGCCAACGAATGCGGCCATCTCGCCGCCGCACTGCGCATGATCGAACTGGGTCTGGGCATCGGCGTGCTGCCCGTCGATCCGCAAGCCGCGGCGCTGCCGGCGTCGCTGGTCGCGCGTCCGCTGGTGCCCGAAGTCTCCGTCACAACGATGCTGGTGCGCCGCCGCAACCGCTCGCTGCGTCCGAACGCGCAAGCCGTGTGGTCGCTGTTCGCGGGCCAGGAGAACGCCGCTGCCGCCGGCGTGATCGCGAGCACGGGCGCAGCGTGTGCTACTCACACTACACAGGGGATCAGACACGAACCGATGCCGCGCATACCCGATGACGAGGCGCTGATGCGTACCTCATAGCGGCGGGTTTGGGCGGCTCAGCCATCGGATCGGCAGACGCAACATCGCCAATCGCAAGGAGCACGAGATGGACACTGAAACCGACCTCAGACGCCATGACCTTCTCATCGATGGAAAACGCGTGCCGCCCGGCACGGGCGAATACTCGATCAACATCAACCCCGCGACGGAAGAGCCGATAGCCCTCGTCGCACAAGGCAGCGCGCAGGACGTGGACACGGCCGTGAAAGCCGCGCGCGCCGCGCTCAAGGTGTGGAACGGCATGCGCGCCGCCGAGCGCGGCCGCATCCTGATGCGCTTCTCCGAACTGCTGCGCGAACATCAGGACGACATCGTCGCGCTCGAAAGCCTCGACGCGGGCAAGCCGCTCGCCGCCGTTAAACGTCAGGACGTCCCCTCCGCGATCGACACGCTCGCCTACTACGCCGGCTGGTGCGACAAGATCAACGGCCAGGTCGTGCCCGTGCGGCCCGACGCGCTGACTTACACGGTGCGCGAACCCGTCGGCGTGGTCGGCGCGATCGTGCCGTGGAATTTCCCGCTGATGATCGGCATGTGGAAGATCGCACCCGCGCTCGCGTGCGGCTGCACGATGGTCGTGAAGCCCGCGGAGATCACGCCGCTGTCGGCGCTGCGCGTCGGCGAACTCGCGCTGGAAGCGGGCGTGCCGCCCGGCGTGCTCAACATCGTGACGGGCAAGGGGCGCGTGGTCGGCGACGCCATCGTCGCGCATCCGGACATCGACAAGGTGACGTTCACGGGCTCGCCGTCCGTCGGCCGCGGCATCCTGCAAGGCGCGGCGGGCAACTTCAAGCGCGTGACGCTGGAGCTGGGCGGCAAGTCGGCGAACGTGATTTTTGCCGACGCGAACATCGACAATGCCGTGCGCGCCGCCGCGTCGGGCATCTTCTTCAACACGGGCCAGGTGTGCTCGGCGGGTTCGCGGATTCTCGCGCATCGCGATGTCTACGACGATGTGGTCGAGCGGCTCGCGGCGCGTGCAAAGGCAATCAAGGTGGGCGATCCAGCCGAACGCGACACGACGATGGGGCCGCTCGTGTCGGCCGCACAGATGAAAACGGTGCTCGACTACGTCGACATCGGCAAGGGCGAGGGCGCGTCGATGGTGACGGGCGGCGCGCGCATCGGACAGAAGGGCTTCTTCGTCGAGCCGACGGTGTTTGCGAACGTCGAGCACGACATGCGCATTTCGCAGGAGGAAATTTTCGGGCCGGTGGCGAGCGTCGTGCGCTTCGACGACGAGGAGGACGCCGTGCGCATCGCCAACGGCACGGCGTACAGTCTCGCGGCGGGCGTGTGGAGCGCGGATATCGGCCGCGTGCATCGCGTCGCGCACGCGCTCAGGGCGGGCACTGTGTGGATCAACACCTACGGGTACACGGACGTGCGCCTGCCGTGGGGCGGTTCGGGCGATTCGGGCTTTGGCCGCGAACACGGCGACGTCGCCATCGAGAACTTCACGGAGCCGAAAGCGATCTGGCTCGCGATCGAACACTGATCCGAACGATGCAATGAAAAGAGGATCGGGCGCGTGGCGCCCGATCCTCTTTTATTGCCTGGTCGCGGCGCAGGAAAGCGAAAAGGCTTTCGCTCACCCCGCCGTGCGGCGCACCAGCAAGAAGCTCACGCCGATCGCGCCGAGAAACGCGCCGCAGCAGCGGTTGAACCAGCGGCGCACGGCGGCGCGCGTCAGCCATTTGCCCAGATGCATGCCCGCCCACGAATACAGCGCGATGGCGACCCATTCGAGCACGAGGAAGCTCGCGCCGAGCACGGCGAATTGCGGCAGCATCGGCTGCGAAATATCGATGAATTGCGGCAGGAACGCGGTGAACACCAGAATCGCCTTCGGGTTGCCCGCCGCGACGAAGCATTCCTGACGCGCGATGCGCCACAGCGACGCGTCGTCCTGTTTGATCGCGTCCATCGGCCCGGCGTCGCTGCGCCACAGCTGGATGGCGAGCCAGATCAGATAGGCGGCGCCCGTCAGCTTGATCGCGAGGAAGAACAGCGCGGAGGCGTGCAGCACCACGGCGAGGCCCGTCGCGGCCAGCACCAGCATGCCGGCGAAGGCAACGAGCCGCCCGCTGCCCGCGATGAATGCCGTGACGAACCCGTGACGCGCCGCGACATTGATCGACAGCAGATTGTTCGGCCCCGGCGCCATGTTGATCGCGAAGCACGCGGGAAGAAAAAACAGCCAGGCGGTGACAGACATGATGGCTCGCTCGGACGGACCGCCGCGGGGCGCCACGGGGTGCCTCATCGGGCTCACCGAGGTCAGCGGGCTTGCGGCGATTTGGAAAGTGGAAGATCCGATTGTAGCGAAATGCCGGCGGGCCGCGGCCGCGCCGCAGTGCAAAGGACGCCTCGCGCGGGCGACGCAGGCGGCGTTACGACGCGGGCTGAAGCGCGCGCCGGAACGACGGGTCTCTGACCATCGTATCGATGCTGAGCATCACGAGGTCGTCCAGGGCGAAGGCGGGGTTCGTGAACTTTTGGCGGAACAGATGGATCGTGTTGCTCTGCACGTAGACCGTTTCCTGCGTCGCGGCGTTGGTGACGACGTAGCGCATCGTCATCGTCCACGCCGCGCTCGGGCGTACGTCGTCCACTGACAGCGCCTCGATGCGTCCGCTCAGCACCAGCTTGTCATGCGTGGTCACGGCGATGCCCGACTTGCGCCACGCGGACACGATGGCATCGCGCACGGCCGGTTCAACGCCTTTTTTCAGCAGGATCGATGTCGTCGCCGTGTTGGCGATGCGGTCGAAGGTGATATGCCCGTCGCGCGCGGGCATGTACGCGAAATCGTGCGCGGAGGCGATGACGAGGGCGTTGTCGGCGGGCGTCGGGTTGAGCGTCGACGCGCTGCGAGGCACGAAGAACGAGCACGCCGAGGCGAGCAGCGCGAAGCAGGCAAGGCTGGAGCGTTTGAGCGGAAGCGGATTCACGGCGGTGGCGCAGCGGAATAAGGCTGCGTGGCGGTAGTCGAAAGCGAGGAGTGTGTCGCGCCGCTCTGTCATTGAATATGAGAGCTATCCTAAAAAAGCCGGCCGCGCGTCAGAAATTGCGTGGGTATCAGCAGAAAAATGATCGGCGTAAAGGCGCGCGTGGCCGAATCGATGTCACGCGATTCAGCTGAGGTGTGATTTCGGTCGACGCACGCGATCAGCTTGCCGTCGAGCTATCGTGATAGAGAGCGCCTTGTTTCTCATTAAGAGTGTTCTTACGGTCTTTTTTTGGATGGTCAGCGATACTCATTGACTTACTCCCCTATCTCAACGCACACGACATCATGCTTGATCCATCCGCACTCCAATCGATGAAACCGCTGTTCATGACGCCGTGCTACGGCGGTAACGTTGCGTCGAACTTCGCGAATAGCCTGCTCGCGTTGAACAACGGCTTGTGGAAAGCGGGCATGCAGGGCGTGGTGCGAATCCGTTCGGGCGAAAGCCTGATCACGCGCGCGCGCAACGAGGCCGTCGCCGAGTTTCTGCTCGACGCGAGCTACACGCATCTTTTCTGGATCGACGCGGACATCGGCTTTTCCGCCGATCAGGCGTTCCGTCTGTTGCTGGCCGACCGCGACGTCGTGGCGGGCGTCTATCCGCTCAAGCGGTTCGACTGGCCGGCGGCGCTGCCCGCCGGGCTCTCGCGGGACACCTTCGCCGCACGGTATTTGCGTTATCCCGTGAACGCTCACGACGGCGTGTCGTCCGCCGCCGACGGCGATGGTTTTCTCGAAGTCAGCGAAGCGCCGACGGGCTTCATGTGCATTCGCCGCAGCGCGATCGAAACGATGATCGCGCGGCTGCCCGAGCTGAAATACGTGCCTGACGGTCCGCCCGATTCCCCGCTTTACGATCGCTGCTATCGCTTCTTCGACGTGATGGTCGAGCCGGCGACGGGCCGTTATCTGTCCGAAGACTACGCGTTCTGCCGCCGTTGGCGCGACGTAGGCGGCCGGGTGTTCGTCGATACGCGCTCGAAACTGTCGCATCAGGGCTTGTACACGTGGGACGGCGACTTCGGCGCATCGCTCGCGGCGAGCCCGGAAACGGCGATCGGCGGCGAAAGCTGAACGCGCCATGATGGAAGCCAACGAACTCAGCGTGCGCGCGCGCGGCGGCACGGAGCTGATGTTGCAGGCGCTGCATGCGCGACTCGACCCAGAGTTGGCGCGACAGTTTCAGATCATTCCGTCGCGCGTAAGATCGCTCGCGCCCGACCGCAAGCGCATTCTCTGGCTGCACGACAAACCGAGTATCGAGGAAGCGAGCTTTCTTGAACACGCGGACAATCGCGCGCTTTTTGCGGGCATTGTCTGCGTGTCGCATTACCAGGCAGCGCTGTATCAGATGATTCCGCGTGTGCCGTACGCAGAGATGATGGTTTTGCAGAACGCGATCGAACCGTTCGGCCCGTATCGCCCGCGACGCAGCGACCGCGTCCGCCTGATCTATCACACCACGCCCGATCGCGGCCTCGCCATCCTCGTGCCTGTGTTCGAGCATCTCGCGATGCGCCATCCCGACATCGAGCTGGATGTTTTCTCGAGCTTCAGCATCTACGACTGGACGGCACGCGACGAGCCATATCGTCCGCTATTCGAACGATGCCGCGCGCATCCGCGCATCCGCTATCACGGCGCGCAGCCGAACGCCGTGGTGCGCAGCACGCTCGCCGAGTGTGACGTCTTCGCGTATCCGAACATCGAACCCGAGACGAGCTGTATCGCCGCCATCGAAGCCATGTCGGCCGGCTGCCTCACCGTGTGCGCCGCGTATGGCGGCCTGCCCGAAACGTGCGCGAACTTCGCGCGGCTGTATCCGTTCACCGAAAACATGCACGATCACGCGCAGCGTTTTGCAGGCGTGCTGGATGCGGTTATCGATACGGTCCGCCAGCGTCGCGCCGGCGACGAGCGTCTGCGCATGCAACAGGTCGAATATTTCACGCGCTTCTATTCGTGGGATCAACGCATCCGCGAATGGGACGCGTATCTGCGCGGCTTGCTGTAACGCCGCAGCCGTCGTCCGCAACGGGCGGCGGCGCCTCCCTTCTTGAAGCGGAGGCGGTCGAAGTAAGACATATCTAAGACATTCAAGAATTCCACAATGCAGCCGATGCCCGCCGGGGCAGACTTGCGCGTCACTTCGCCACAGGATTTAATACAGTCGATCCGATGGACGTCGATGATCCGCAACATCGACCGGGACGGGCAACGCGCCGCTGTGCGGCGCAACACCCGCCGTCCGGGCCGTGGCGCAGACGCGCCGCACGCGGTCGCAGCGCACCCCGATGCAAGCCGATACACAAGAACGGAGAAAAGCATGAAGGCCAGCACCATCGCGGAACGGCAGGCCATCGGGCGCGCGGCCCGCGAACACGCACGACGCTCCGGCCACCGCGCGCTCGGCCAACTGCATCGCCATCCCATCGACCTCCTGCGGCAAAGCAGCGAAGGGCGCGTCGGGAAACTGGTTCCGCTGCGCTACGGCCGCATGGCCGTGTCGCCGTTCACGTTCTTTCGCGGCAGCGCCATCCTTCAGGCGCACGATCTCAGCATGACGCCGCATACGACGCTCACGCTGCCCGTCTGCGGCGACGCGCATCTGCTGAACTTCGGCGGTTTCGCGACGCCCGAGCGTCAGCTCGTCTTCGATCTGAACGATTTCGACGAAGTGTCCACTGCACCGTTCGAGTGGGACCTGAAGCGGCTCGTCGCGAGCTTCGTGGTAGCCGCGCGGCATATGCGCTTTAGCCGCGGCGCCGCGCACGATCTCGTGATGACGGCCGCCAACCAGTATCGCGATCGCATGGCGCAGTACGCAGAACGCGGCGCGCTCGAGTTGTGGTACGAGCGCATCACGTTCGACCGCATGGTCGACATGGCCGTGAACGCCGAGAACCGCCGGCTGATCCGCCGCGCGATGGAGAAGGCCGGCACGCGCACGCACGAGAGCATGCTGGAGAAGCTCGCCGAGCACGACGGCGAGCGCTACGTGATGCGCGACATGCCGCCGGGACTGTTCCACGTGCACGGCGCGAGCACGCTGTTCGAGGCGGAGGACGACTGGTTCAGGCTGGGCGACTGGCGCAAGCTGATTCGCGATATGTACGACGGCTATCGAAAGACGCTCAACGACGACCGCCGCGAGCTGCTCGATCACTTCACGCTGCACGATCTGGTGTTCAAGGTGGTGGGCGTCGGCAGCGTGGGCACGCGCTGTCTCGTGCTGCTGACGGCCGATCCGCACGGCAAGCCGCTGTTCCTGCAGGCAAAGGAAGCGCGCCGCTCGGTGATCGCGCAACATTTCAAGGCGGGGCCGCGCAAGCAGGAGCCGAAGCACGAAGGCGAGCGTGTCGTGATGGGCCAGCGGATGCTGCAGGCCGCCAGCGACATCTTCCTCGGCTGGTCGACGGGGCCGTCGGGGCGGCATTTCTACTTCCGGCAGTTGCGCGACATGAAGCTCACGCCCGGCATCGAGCTGTTCGACGTCGACCAGCTCAACGGCTATGCGCGGCTGTGCGGCTGGGCACTGGCGCGCGCGCACGCAAAGGCGAGCGGCAAGGCGATCGAGATCAGCGCGTATATCGGCCGCAGCGACCAGTTCGCCGAAGCGCTGGCCGACTATGCGTCAGCGTATGCCGATCAGGTCGAGCGCGATTATGACGCGTTCATGAAGGCGTGCCGCAGCGGCGAGCTCGAGGCGCGCACCGACGAAGACATGGGCGCCGATTTTCGCGTGTGATTTTTTGGGTTCGATGGCGTGCGCGCCATAGCCGGTGTCCGATGGCGCGCGCCCCGAAGCGGTACAGTCGGGTTGTACGAGGACACCGTGCGTGGTGCTAACGCTTCCGATCGGAGGTTTGCATGCTTTCTTTCATTGGCACGATTATCGTCGGCTTGGTCGTCGGTCTGATTGCGCGCGCGCTGAAGCCGGGCGACGACAGCATGGGTCTCATCATGACGATCATTCTGGGCATTGCCGGCTCGCTGGTGGCGGGCTACGTCGGACGCGCGCTCGGGTGGTATCAGCCGGGACAGCCGGCGGGCTGGATCGCGTCCGTGATCGGCGCGATCGTGCTGCTCGTGATCTATCACCTGGTCCGGCGGCGCGCCTAGCCGTTCGCCGGGACGTCGCGCGCCTCGCGCAGCGTCACGAAGCGCAGGCCGCGCGAGCGCACCGTTTCGATCAGGCGTGGCAGCACGGCAAGCACGACGGGCTCGCCCGCTGCGTCGCGGGCGGCGCTCGCGTCGTGCACCAGCAGGATGTCGCGTGCGGCGAGTCCATCGACGAGCCGTTCCAGCACGCGCTGCGGATTGCGCTCGCGGGTATCGAAGCCGCGCCGCGTCCATGCGGCGAGGCGCAAGTCGAGTCTTTGCAGCACTGGCTCGAGAAACACGTTGCGCAGTCCCGCCGGCGCGCGGAAGAACATCGGGCGCTCGCCCGTCAACGCTTCGAGCGCGTGCTGGGCGGCGTCGATTTCGCGTGTCAGTCCCCGCGGCAGCGTGACCGAGAACGTGTGCACGTGGACCTGCGAGTGATTTTCGACCGCGTGCCCGCGCGCGACGATCTCGCGCATCAGCGCCGGGTGGCGCTGCGCCCGCGCGCCGATGCAGAAGAAGGTCGCGCGCACGCCGTGCGCGTCTAGCAGGTCGAGCACCTTCGGCGTGACGTCGGGATCGGGGCCGTCGTCGATCGTCAGCGCGACGGCGTCGGCGTTGCGCCGCGTGTCGGGCAGGCGGGTCCAGTTCGGGCCCAGCAGCGACGAGCGTGGCCACAGGCCGATCGCAACGACGATCAGGTGGCTCGCGATAATGCCGGCGAGCCACCACGGCCAGCCCGAAGGCGCGACGAGCCAGCCGACGCACATGGCGACATGCCACGCGACGGTGGCGTTGAACATTGGCGGGTTGCCCTTCAGGGGCCAGCGGCGCGCGGGCGCGGCGGCGTCGGCGGCGCGCGGCAGCGGCGGATTCGGTTGATTCATGCTGAAGCGTTCGGCCCCACTGACGCCGTCCGTTCGGACGAAACCGGCAGGGCGCTCGTGATGCGTCCAAACGCGAACGATACCATTCGCGCGCGCCGCGACCCGAATTCGGGCGCACCGGAAGGCGATGGCGCCTTGCGCACCGCATCTGCATGCCTGAACCGTTGCCTGAACCGTTGCCTAAGCCGTTGCCTAAGCCGTTGCCTAAGCCGGTGCCTAAGCCGGTGCCTAAGCCCGCGCCGAAACCCAGTATCCTTGTTGCCTTTCCAACCCACCGCCGTCTGCATCCGCGCCATGCGTCTGCGCCATATCGAAGTTTTCCACGCGATCATGCGCACCGGCTCGCTGTCGAAAGCGGCCGAGCTGTTGTGCGTGTCGCAGCCCGCCGTCAGCAAGGTGCTCGCGCACGCGGAACGCAGCGTCGGCCTGACGCTCTTTAACCGCGTGCACGGCCGCCTGCAGCCGACGCGCGAAGCCGAGCTGCTGTTCTCCGAAACGCAGAAGCTGCAGGCGAACCTCGACAGCATCCGCGATCTCGCGCGCAATCTCGCGCTGCAGCCCGAGGGCCATTTGCGCATCGGCTGTCTGCCGAGCCTTGGACTGAGCCTGATTCCGTCCGCCGTGCAGGCGTTTCGCGCGGCTTACCCGCGCGTGTCGCTGAAAATCCAGACGCGCCACACGGACGAACTGCTGAACGCGCTGCTCACGCGCGAACTGGATCTCGGCGTCGCGCTGAATCCGCCGGCGCGGCCTGGCATCGCTTCCGTCGAACTGGGGCGTACGCCCGTCGTGTGCGTCGGGCCGCGCGACGAACGCGGCGACGAAGGTCCGCTCGCGCTCGAATCATTCGTCGCAGGCGACTGGATCGGCATCGGCAAGGTCGATCCGCTCGGCGAGCTGATCGGCAATGCGTTCGAAGCGCTGGGCCTCGACGGCCATCTGCCCGCCGTCGAGGCGCAGACCTGGCACGTTGCGCGGGCGCTCGCCGCGCGCGGCATCGGCCGTGCGCTGCTCGACGAGCTGACGGCGAAAAGCGGTGCGGAGGCGGTGAGCGTGCGGCCCGTCGCGCCGCCGCTGTCGATCGGCGTGTTCGCGGTGTGGCGCGACGGCGGCACGGCTTCGCAGGCGGGCAACGCGTTCGTCGACGTGCTGCGCGGGCGCTTCGCCTAGCCAGTCGATCGCCCTCGCCGGTCGCCCTCGCCGGTCGCCCTTAACCCCAGGTTATACAGCCTCGCATCTGGTCATTTGCCGCGCCCGTTTCGGCGCGCGACACTTGCCGGCAATGCAATCGCAAGGTGATGGGATTCATGCGCGTGTGTGTACTCGGCGCGGGCGTCGTCGGTCTGACGACGGCCTGGAGCCTGGCCCGCGAAGGCCATGACGTGACGATCGTCGAAGCCCGCAGCGGCGCGGCGCTCGAAGCGAGCTTCGCCAACGGCGGACAGCTGAGCTACAGCTATGTGGCGCCGCTCGCCGATCCGGCTGTGCTGCCCAGGCTGCCCGCGTGGCTGCTGCAGCGGGACTCCCCGCTGCACTTCGTGCCGCGTCTGGACGCCCGGCAGTGGCGCTGGTGCATCGCGTTCCTGCGCGCGTGCCGCGGCGAGCGCGCGCGGCAGACGGCGCTCGAACTGCTGGCGCTCGGCGCGCTCAGCAAGGCGGCGCTGCACGAGATCGTCGAGCGCGAGTCGATTGCGTTCGACTACGTGCGCAACGGCAAGCTCGTTGTCTATCGTGATCCGCACGAGTTCGAGCGCGCGCGGCGCAAGATGGCGCTGCTGGCCGCGGCGGGCTCGGACCAGCGCGCGCTCGACGCCGGCGAATGCGTCGCGCTCGAACCGGCGCTCGCGCAGGCGCAGCCGCTGCTGGTGGGCGGCATTCATACGCCGTCGGAAGAAGCGGGCGATTGCCACCGTTTCGGCGTCGCGCTCGCCGACGCGCTGCAGCGGCGCTATCGCGTGACGTTTCACTACGACACGCCCGTCGGGTCGCTCGTGCGCGACGGCGCGCGGATCATGGCGGCGCGATCGTCGAAGGGCGATATCGAGGCAGACGCGTTCGTCGTCGCGCTCGGACTCGGCAGCGTGCCGCTGCTCGATGCCCTCGGCGTGCGCCTGCCCGTCTATCCGCTGACGGGCTACAGCCTGACGCTCGCGGGCGTGGACGGGCGGCACACGCCGCGGGTCAGCGTGACGGACCTGCATCGCAAGGTCGTCTATGCGCCGCTGGGCGAGCGTCTGCGGATTGCGGGCATGGTCGAAATCGCCGGGTTGAAGGACGCGCAACGCGCCGGGCGCGTGGCGCTGCTTGCGCGTCATGCGCGCGAAATTTTCCCCGCTGCCGGCGACTACGCGAGCGCGCGCACGTGGTGCGGCCACCGTCCCGCCACGCCCGATTCGAAGCCGCTGATCGGCCGAACGCCGTATCGCAACCTGTGGCTGAACACGGGCCACGGCGCGCTCGGCTTCACGCTCGCGTGCGGCAGCGCGCGCGATGATCGCCGACGTGATCGCGGGCCGCACGCCGTCCGTCGATGTGTCGGCCTACGCCTACGACCGCTGAACCCGTTGCACGAGCATCGAAAACAAACTAACCGGAGAAGACATGAAAACGACGAAGAATGCCTTGCTTGCCACGCTGTTCATATCGGCTCTCGCGAGCGGCGGCGCGCATGCGCAGGAAAGCCCGACGCTGAAAAAGATCCGCGAAACAGGGGCGATTTCATTGGGCGTGCGCGAATCGTCGGTGCCGTTTTCATACTACGACGAGCAGCAGCACGTGATCGGCTACTCGCAGGCCATCGCGCTGAAGATCGTCGACGAAGTGAAGAAGGAACTGAACCTGCCCGATCTGAAGGTGCGCGAGATTCCCATCACGTCGCAGAACCGCATTCCTCTCGTGCAGAACGGCACGATCGATATTGAATGCGGCTCGACCACGCACACGAAAGAGCGCGACAATCAGGTCGCGTTTTCGAACAGCTTCTTTCAGTACGGCGTGCGCATGATCGTGAAGAAGGACTCGGGCGTGAAAGACTTCGGCGATCTCGCCAACAAGACGGTCGTGACGACGGCGGGCACATCCGAGGAGCGGCTGCTGCGTCAGATGAACGCCGAGAAATCGATGAACATGCGCCTGATCAGCGCGAAGGATCACGCCGAGTCGTTTCTCAACGTGAAGACGGGGCGCGCCGTCGCGTTCGTGATGGATGATCCGCTGCTGTACGGCGCGAAGGCGAAAGAGGCGAACGCGGACGACTATCTGATCACGGGCACCTCGCCGATGTCCGAAGTGTATGGCTGCATGTTCCGCAAGGACGATCCCGGCTTCAAGAAACTCGCCGACGGCGTGATCGCGCGCTTGCAAACCTCGGGCGAAGCGGCGAATCTCTATCAGCAGTGGTTCACGCAACCGATTCCGCCGAAGGGCATCAACCTGAACTATCCACTGTCGGCGGAGATGAAACAGCTGTTCGCAAAGCCGAACGACCGCGCGCTCGATTGATGCGCTCGCGTCGCCGCGTGTGGCGGGCAGCATGATCCGGAGACACGGTGTGACGCAGACATCCGAAGCAGGCAACGCGGCAGGGCAGGCGGCAGGACAGGCGGCAAAAAAAGTGGCGCTGGTGACGGGCGCGGGCAGCGGCATTGGCCGCGCGACGGCGCGCAAGCTGCTCGCCAACGGCTACAGCGTGGTGCTGACGGGGCGCCGCCAAGCGCCCCTGGACGCGCTCGCCAGAGAAGCACAAGACGAAGGCCAGGACGCGTTTGCCGTCGCCTGCGACGTGACGGATGCCGCGAGCGTCGCGGCGCTCTTCGATGCAATCCGCCTGCGCTACGGCCGCCTCGACGTGCTGTTCAACAACGCGGGGCGCAACGCGCCGCCGGTTGAAATCGACCAGATCGAACTCGACGACTGGCGTTCCGTCGTCGATACGAATCTGACGGGCGTGTTCCTGTGCACGCGTGCGGCGTTCGGCATGATGAAGACGCAGACGCCGCAGGGCGGCCGCATCATCAACAACGGCTCGATCTCCGCGCACGCGCCGCGGCCGTTCAGCATCGCGTACACGGCGACCAAGCACGCCATCACCGGGCTGACCAAATCGGTATCGCTCGACGGGCGGCCTTACGACATCGTGTGCGGCCAGATCGACATTGGCAATGCGGCAACGGAAATGGCCGAGCGGATGGCGCGCGGCGTGCCGCAAGCGAACGGCACGATCGCCGTCGAACCGCTGATGAACGTCGAACACGTCGCCGACGCCGTGCTGCACATGGCCAATCTGCCGCTGTCGGCGAACGTGCAGTTCATGACCATCATGGCGAGCAAGATGCCGTTCGTCGGGCGCGGCTGAGCGCTTGCCGTGCGGCGTTCGCGCAGCGCGGCGCGCGCAGTCGACTTATACTGGGCGCTTCCCCGAACCACTGGAAGCGCAAGTGACTGCAGACGAGGCCACGCGCGGCAGCGCGCAGGCCGGCGATGATCCGCGCCCCACGCCGCCGCCGACGCCCGATCCCGGCGATTGCTGCCACAGCGGCTGCGATCCGTGCGTATTCGATCTGTACGAAGACGAACTGACGCGGTATCGCGCCGCGTTGGCTGCATGGGAAGCGCGGCATGCCGCGGCGGCCCGCGCGCCTCATGCGAAGCCGCGCAAGACGCGCCGCGCCTGAACGCGCGGCAGCGTTTTCACGCAGATCGAAGCACCGCGTCACCCATGCTTTTCGAAGCTCATGTCCACGCTGATCGAACCGAATGCGCTCACGGCGCTGCATGATTTCGTCAAACGCTACCCGCGGCTTTTCGTGCTGACGGGCGCGGGCATCAGCACCGATTCCGGCATCCCCGGCTATCGCGACGAAAACGGCGAGTGGAAGCGCTCGCCGCCCATCACGCTGCAGGAATTTCTCGGCTCCATTGCGTCGCGCCAGCGCTATTGGGCGCGCAGCACGGTCGGCTGGCCCGTCGTCGCGAAGGCCGAGCCGAACGCGGCGCATCGCGCGCTCGCGCGCCTCGAAGCCGCAGAGCACGTCGACACGCTCGTCACGCAGAACGTCGACGGTCTGCATCAGCGCGCGGGCAGCAGCGACGTGATCGAACTGCATGGCAGCATCGGCGAAGTGACGTGTCTCGACTGCGGCACGCATCACGCGCGCGCGTCGATCCAGCAGGTGCTGATCGATGACAATCCCGCGCTGCTCGATGTGATCGCCGAGCCCGCCGCCGACGGCGACGCGCATCTCGAATGGCATGACCTCGGCGCGTTTCGCGTGCCCGCGTGCCCGAACTGCGGCGGGCTGCTGAAGCCCGCTGTCGTGTTCTTCGGCGAAAACGTGCCGAAGGCCCGCGTCGAGGCGGCGACGCACGCGCTCGACGCCGCCGATGCCGTGCTGGTGGTCGGCTCGTCGCTGATGGTGTACTCGGGCTACCGTTTTTGCGCATGGGCGCAGAAGATGGGCAAGCCAATCGCGGCGATCAATCTCGGGCGCACGCGCGCCGACCCGCTGCTGTCGCTGAAAGTGGAAGCGCCGTGCGGCGATGCGCTCGCCGCGCTGGCGGCAAGTCTTGCCGCGAGCTGACGGCACGCGCGCACCGGCTTCGCGCGATGCATCGGCTGATGTGATTGTCGGTGAGACTTCGGCACGCTCGCGTATTCGCGTATGATCGCGCGCTTGCCTGAATGAAGCCGGACGCGAACGGGACGCAAGCGAATTTCAACCGAACCTCAAGCGAACCTCAAGCGAACCTCAAGCGAACCTCAAGCGAACCTCAAGCACACCGGTACTGAACGATGACCACGCCAAACTCCTCGATGCGTCAGCATGCGCCCGCCGCCGAGCGCAACCGCGAGCCGATTCTCGCCGTGCTCGAACGTGTGCTGCCCGCCACGGGCACCGTGCTCGAAATCGCGAGCGGCACGGGCCAGCACGCGGTCCACTTCGCCGCGGCGCTGCCGCAGCTCGTCTGGCAGCCGAGCGATCCCGACGAAACCGCGCGCGCGTCGGTGGCGGCATGGACGGCGGCGAGCGGCCTTGCCAACGTGCGAGCGCCGCTCGCGCTCGACGTGCGCGACGCGTCGTGGGGCATCGAGTCCGCCGATGCCATCGTCTGCATCAACATGATTCATATCTCGCCGTGGGCGTCGGCGCAGGCGCTGATCGGCGGCGCAGGGCGTCTGCTGCCTCCCGGCGGTGTGCTGTTTCTGTACGGGCCGTACCGGCGCGGCGGCGCGCACACGGCGCCGAGCAACGCCGCGTTCGACGAGCAGCTCAGGCGCCGTGATCCCGCATGGGGCGTGCGCGACCTGGAGGACGTGGCGGCGCTCGCGGACGCGGCCGGCTTGGACCACGAGGAGACCGTCGCGATGCCCGCCAACAATTTCAGCGTCGTGTTCCGGAAACGTTAGCGGCAGCGGCGGGTCTGACCTCTGCGCGGCGCTCGAGAGCCTGCCGAGCCTGGCGCCGCGCCCGCGATGCATTTTGCAGACTAAGCTTTAGACACGGCGCACGGACGCATCCCGTCACGAAAGCGCGGCGAAAGCGGCACGCATCGTCCGTGCCTGAACGAACGCGAGGGGCAGGGAGCACGCAAGCGCCATCCCGTCGTTTCTTTTATTCTTTCATCCTCGACGCCGCGCCATGAGGGTTGGCGCGGCTTCACGACATACCGCCGCGTGGCGGTGGAATCTGGAGAATTCACATGGGCAAACAGGCAATCGGCGTAGTGGGGCTGGCGGTGATGGGCCGCAATCTGGCGCTGAACATCGAAAGCCGCGGTCACGCGGTGTCCGTGTTCAACCGTACCCGCGAGAAAACCGACGAACTGATCGCGGAATTTCCCGACCGTAAGCTGGTTCCGACCTATACGCTGGAAGAGTTCGTCGATTCGCTCGAAAAGCCGCGCCGCATCCTGATGATGGTGAAGGCGGGTGAAGGCACCGACGCGACGATTGCCGCGCTGCGGCCGCTGCTGGAGAAGGGCGACATTCTGATCGACGGCGGCAACACGCATTTCACCGACACCATCCGCCGCAACCAGGAACTCGCGAAGTCGGGCCTGCATTTCATCGGCACGGGCGTGTCGGGCGGCGAAGAAGGCGCGCTCAAGGGACCGTCGATCATGCCGGGCGGCCAGCGCGAAGCGTACGACCTCGTCGCGCCGATCCTCACCGAAATTGCCGCGAAGGCGCCCGACGGCGAGCCGTGCGTCGCGTACATGGGCCCGGACGGCGCGGGCCACTTCGTGAAGATGGTGCACAACGGCATCGAATACGGCGACATGCAGCTGATCGCCGAAAGCTACGCGGTGCTCAAGCAGGTGCTCGGCCTGTCGAACCAGGAACTGGGCGCCGTCTACACCGAATGGAACAAAGGCGAACTGGACAGCTACCTGATCGAAATCACGTCGAAGATCTTCGACAAGAAGGACGAAGAAACGGGCAAGGATCTCGTCGACGTGATCATGGACCGCGCCGCGCAGAAGGGCACGGGCAAGTGGACGAGCCAGAACGCGCTCGATCTCGGCGCGCCGCTGCCGCTGATCACGGAAGCCGTGTTCGCGCGCGTGCTGTCGTCGTTGAAGGACCAGCGCGTCGCGGCGAGCAAGGTGCTCGAAGGTCCGGCTGCCAAGCCGTTTGCGGGCGACCGCACCGCGTTCATCGAAGCCGTGCGCCGCGCGCTTTACTTCAGCAAGGTGATTTCGTACGCCCAGGGCTTCGCGCAACTGCGCGCGGCGTCGGACGAATACAAGTGGGACCTCGACTACGGCACGATCGCGAAGATTTTCCGCGCGGGCTGCATCATCCGCGCCCGCTTCCTGCAGAAGATCACCGACGCCTACACGAAGGACAAGCAGATCGCCAACCTGCTGCTTGATCCGTACTTCCGCGACATCGCCGCGAACTATCAGGCGGCGCTGCGCGACGTGGTGATCGCCGCGACGGCGGCGGGCGTGCCCGTGCCGGCGTTCTCGTCGGCGATCGCGTATTTCGACGGCTATCGTTCGGCGCGTTTGCCGGCAAACCTGGTGCAGGCGCAGCGCGATTTCTTCGGCGCGCATACGTTCGAGCGCCTCGACAAGCCGGGCAGCTTCCACGCGAACTGGTCCTGATCCCGCCGCGCTCGCGTCAGGCAATTTTCGCCTGACGCATTGCGTGAAGTTAGCAAAACGCCCCGGTGCCTGCGCGGCACCGGGGCGTTTTTGCCTTTGGCTGCATACCTTTTGAGACACAGTGTTGCGATTTTTTGATCTTAAAATTAACGTCACGCCGTGAGTAAGGCGATTATTTCAAAAATTGCAATATAGTTTCACCGAATAAGGGATTTCCCTAGGTATCAGCTTTCCATAAACTTGCATCAACGCTGACGGACACGACGTTCGTCGCTAATCGAAAAACAAGTTCTCGGAGGTGGTCCATGAAAGCCCTGATTTCCGCAGTCGTTCTCGCTGCCGCTGTTGCCGCGCCCGTCGCATCGTTTGCCCAATCGAACCAGCAGCCGTTGACGCGCGCCGAAGTTCGCGCCGATCTCGTCCGTCTGGAAAAGGCCGGCTATGATCCGCTGTCGGATCGCCAGGAGTACCCGAAGAACATCCAGGCCGCCGAAGCGCGCGTCAGTGCGCAGAACGGCACGGGCTACGGCGTGCAGACGAACGGCACGTCGCAAGCTGGCCGCGCGCTCGCTGACGAAAAGGGTCCGCGTTCGGTGTTCTTCGGCAACTAAGCCGACGCGCAAGCGCGCCTTGACGCGCGCGGCTGGAATCCGCGAGATCCGGCCGCCGCAAGCTGTGAAAAAAACGCCGCCCAGGTTTTGCCGGGACGGCGTTTTTTGCATGGATGTTTCGCGACGCCCATGCACGCGTGCATGCATAAAGCAGCCGATGCCATGCGACGCGCATCACCGCCCGCACTGGCACGCGCCGCTTCAACGCGGCAGATGCGGAATCGTGTCGTTACTCGCGACGTTCAGCTGATGCAGCTGCCGATGCATCTTGTTCAATTGTGCCTGCGCGGCCGTGCGTTGCGCTTCGAGCTGCGCGAGATCCTTGCGCAACTGATGCTGTTTGCTGGTGACCGCCTGGTCCTGTGCGGCCGTGCGCTGCAAGCCTTCGCGCAGGCGCTCGGCCCGCGCTTCCGACTCGGCGATCTGCCGCTTCAACTGCTCGTTCTGCGCCTGCAGCTGCAAGCGCCGTGTCTCGCCGTCGGCAAGCCGCACCGCCTGTTCCTGCATGTGATGGAACAGCTGCCTGGCCGTGTTCATGTCGGGTGTCGTCAGGACGCGCCATAGACGGTCTTCCTGCAGCAGCGCGACGTAGTACTTTAGTTCTTTTGGGTAAAACAGCAGCTTCACCGAATAATCAAAAGTGCGAAATACGTGAAACGACGTGAGCTCTGCGCCGTCCAGCATGCGCTCGACATCGGCGACTTCCGCCATCTGCACCGTGCGTCCGTTCGCCTGCGACGGCGTGAGCGGCACGGCATGCAGCGGCGTCACGGGGCGCGGCGGCACGTTCACTGGCCGGTCGTCGATGGCAACGGGCGCGTCGCTTTCGTCGGCGGGCAACGGGTCGGCACGCGCGGATTCGGCATGCATATCGGTTTGCGGAAAATGACGATGGGCTGCAGCGCCGTTGCTGAGGGCAGCTCGACGCATGTTCAGAAGACTTTTCACGATCAATCCTCGGTAGGCGGCCGGGAAGCCTGACCACTTCAGGGTTGCGCGCGCATCAATGCAAGGTGCGTTGTGCGCGCGATATATCGTCGAATAGCGCATTGCTCGGCTCCAGCGCGAGCAGCCATGACTGGTCGTATTCGCTGAGCGTTTCGAGCGCTTGCCGCAACTCTTCGACGGCGACTGCGGGAATCTCGACGCTCGCTTCCACGCCGCTCGACAGGCGGCGCACGCTTGCCAGCTGCACGAGGGCATCGGCGGCCTCGGCGACGTCGACGGCAAACACGAGATGCGCATTCAGCAATTCGACCAGCGAGCGCGACGATGCCATCTCGTCGACATTCAGCTGCACGGCAAGAAACAACGCTTTGTTCATGAGACCTCCTCGCTGGCGCGAACTGTTGATATCGAACAAATCGTCTCGCCGCTGAGGGGCGCGCGGGCTGCGCGCCTTTTGTCTGACGGCAGCCAGGTTTCAGTATAGGCGAGCACTCCCGCGATGCAATGGCCCGCAAGCCGCATGCGGCGGACGTCTGCGGGGTAGTGAGCAAGCGACGTGCGCGACGTCCGGCGCCACTATAATGGGCAGTCCGGCAACGTACATTGCGCATCGCCATGAAAATTGTCCGCAGCAGCACGTTTACCGCCGAGCGCCCGTGGGGCGCGCTCGACATCGCCAACATGAACGGCATCACGACCCGCCTGCACTGGACCGACCAGCCGTACAAGTGGCACGTCAACGACGGCGAAGAAGTCTTTGCCGTGCTCGACGGGCGTGTCGAAATGCGCTATCGCGAGGCGGGCGTCGAGCATTCGACTGTGCTGGAAACGGGCGATGTGTTTCATGCGTCGGTCGGCACCGAGCACGTCGCGCATCCGATCGGCGAGGCGCGCATTCTCGTGATCGAATCGGAAGGCAGCGTTTGACATTTCGCCCGTCGGGCGAAATTGATTGGGATTGCAGAAGGAACGGCCGGCGCGCATGCCGGCCAGTCGCGTCGGAACGGCAAGGCATGGATGCCGCGTCGGCGTCCCGTGCATGCACCCGCCCGGGCGGCCGTCATTTCCCGCCCTGCCGTGGAGGCATAATATTTGCACTGCATATCCCGCTACACGTTCGAACGATGGCGGCCGGCATCGGCCGCTGTCCCAAACCGCGTCGAGGGCCACAAAAATGACAGTAAAACGGCAATACGTCGTCACGCAGGCTTTGATCTCGCTCGCCGTCGCGAGCATGCTCGGCGCGTGCACTACGTATCCCTGGGACACGACGCAAGCGCCGGCGCCCACCTATCGAACGGCGGGCGGCGCGGCGGCCAACGGCGTCCCCGCTGGCTTTTATCGCGTGAATCCGGGCGATACGCTGCAAAGCGTCGCGGGCGCTTTCGGCCAGCGCGCCCAGGACATCGCGGCATGGAACGGGCTCACGCTGTCGTCGCCCGTTGCGCCCGGGCAGGTGCTGCGGGTCGCGCCCCCCGCGTACGCGCAGGCCACACCCGTGCCCACGCCAGCGCCTGCCACGACGACCGTTCCCGGCGCGCCGCCCGCGGCTGCGCAGGGCGTGCTGATGTGGCCGCTGCGCGGACCGATCCTCAAGCCGTTCATAGCGGGCAAGAGCAAAGGGATCGTGATCGGCGGCCGGACGGGCGACCCCGTGAGAGCGGCGGCGGCGGGGCGTGTCGTGTATGCGGGCACGGGCATCGAGGCCTATGGGCCGCTTGTCATCATCAAGCACGACGACACGCTGATCACCGCTTACGGCCAGAACAGCCGGCTGCTCGTGCAGGAAGGCGATGCCGTCGCGCAGGGGCAACCCGTGGGCGAAGTGGGCGTCGACAGCAACGGCGTACCGTCCATCCAGTTCGAAGTGCGCAAGGACGGCAAGCCCGTCGATCCGCTGGCGTGGCTGCCGCACTGAACCGGCCGCGTCAGTCCGGCTGAAAATCGCGAAGCCGGCCCTTGCGCGTTTGCGTCGCATCGACGCGCGGGCGCGCGGTCCGAGCGGTTTGCGCGCCTGCCTGCCGCTATCGGACATCCAACAGCTGCGTATCGGACAGTTGGTCCGCAGCAAGCAGTCGCCCTCTCCAATATCGACGCAACGCCCGCCGCAGCGGGCCGCGCCGCGATTGGCATGGTGCGTGCAGCATGCGGGACGAGCGCAGCGCAGCCGGCGCTCGCCATCCCTTATCGTTGCTGGAGACGCATCATGAACACATTGCTTGTGAAAGACCTGCCCAAGGTCGAAGAAATCGACTGTCAAACGGCGCAGTCCGTGCGCGGCGGCATCCTGACCATCAGCCGTCCGCCGGAGCCTGACGTGACGTTGCCGAAAATGCCCGGCATGCCGCCCGTGCAGGTGTCCGTCCCGCCTATTCCACCGATTCCCCCCCGTGCAGACGAGCGGCTACGGCGGCCCGACCATCATGCCGTATCACGTCGGAAGCGAGCCGACGGACCCGCGCCTGCAGTGATGCGCCCGCAGGACGCGAGCGGCGGGCCGTTCGCAGGCTCGCGTCTTCGCGCCCGCGCGTGCCGGTTCGCCCGCCTTCGCATCACGTGGGAAAGGCGGCCAGTCCGCGTCCCATCAACCGCAATGCGATGCCGATGCATGCGCGGCAGCTTCGCATTGCGTCGGCAGATGTCTGCACCGCGGACCGGCCGCCGACACTGTGTCACAGCATTGAGCGGCGCGGTATCAGGCTTTTTCGAAAAGCGACGCTGGAAACTTCGGGTTACGCCAGCGCCATCTGCACGACCTTCACGATCACAAGCCCGACGGCGACCACCAGATAGCCGCGCAGCGCGCCCATCCAGATGCGCCGCGAGAGCGTCATCACGGGCCGGGGCAGTTCTTCGAGCGGCGGTGTGCGCCACGTGGCGCGCTCGGTCTTGCCGACGGCGGATGCGCTCACGATGGGTTCGACGCCGCGCGCGCGCGCAGCGCTGTCATCGCGACGAGGCCGACTGCGGCGAGCAGCGTGCCGCCCGCGAGAATTTCGACGATCGCGTGTGCGCTGATGTCGGGATACACGACAGAAGCCGTCAGCACCACCGACAGCAGCACCAGCGCCCACACGACGGCGCCCGTGAACAGGTTGAGTCCCTTCGAGTTGACCCACGGCCCAAGCACCGCGCGATCGTTGCACAGCAGAAGCAGGAACACGGTCGCGCTGGGCAGCAGCACGCCCGCGAGCGTCTGCACGGCCTCCGTCAGCAGGCCGAGCGGGCTGCCGGGCAGCAGCACGAGTCCCGCCGCCGCCGCGACGATGCCGAAGTACACGAGATAGAAGCCCTTCGCATCGGCGATGCCACGATGCAGCGAATGACGGATCTTGAACACGTCGCCGATCGCATAGGCCGTCGACAGCGACACGGCCGCCGCGCCGATGATGCACGCGTCGATGAGCGCGACGGCGAACAGCACGGCGGGCGTGCGGCCCGCATACTTTTCGAGGCCCGCGATGATGCCGCCCGCGTCGCTGAACTGGCCGAACTCCGGCTTGCCGCCGAACAGCGCCGCGCTGAACGAGATCATCGCAATCGCGCCGATCAGCACGAACACGATGCCGATCCACAGGTCCGCCTTTTCGTACTTCATGAAGCGCGGCGTGATGCGCTTGTCGATCACGTAGCTTTGCTGGAAGAACAGCTGCCACGGCGCGACAGTCGTGCCGACGATGCCGATCACGAGCAGCATCACATCCGACAGCTTCGCGTGCGCGGGCCACGACGGCACCAGCAGGTGATGGGCCATCTGCGACACGGGCGGATGGATCGTCACGAGCACGGGCACGAGCAGCAGGCTCATCAGGCACAGCACGATCGCGAAGCGCTCGAAGCGCTTGAAGTCGCCCGTGCTGACGGCCGCCATCGTCAATGCGGCGGCGATGCAGACGCCCGCCACTTTCGATACGCCGAAGAAGTCGAGCACGAAAGTAATGCCGATGAACTCGGTGACGATGGTGAGCGCGTTGAGAATGAACAGATCGATGACGGAAAACGCGCCCCAGAACTTGCCGAAGCGCTCGAAGATCAGCCGCGCATGACCGACGCCCGTCACGGCGCCGAGCCGCAGGACCATCTCCTGGTTCACGTACAGCACGGGCACGAGCAGCAGCAGCGTCCACAGCAGCGTGGTGCCGTAGTTCTGCCCTGCCTGCGTGTAGGTGCCGAAGGCGCCCGCGTCGTTGTCGCCGACCATCACGATGAGGCCGGGGCCGACAATCGCGAGCAGCGTGCGCAGCCGCGCGCCCCAGCTGTTGCGGGGCGCCGTGTCGTGATGCGCGATCGTGCCGAGCGCGCCGCGAATATCGCCGACGTGCGCGTCGTCGAGGACGGCGCTGCGCGTCGGTAGAGCTTGTGGTGGCGTTGCCATTGTTGTTCTCCCTTGAACGGATATAGGTCGAATGATTTCCGTTTCAGATCGCCGGCCGCTTGCTCAGGCGAGCGGCGATCCCAACCAGCGTGTGCATGAGCCGCGCGAATGCGGGGCGTCGTTGTTCATGTTCCAGCGAGAGAAACGCGTCGTAGTGCGCGCGCGCGTCGCGGGTGTGCGGCAGATGCGAAAGAAGCAGCAGATGCATGTCGTTCTCCGGCACGAAGGTTCGTGCATGCGAGGCGGGCGCCGGAGAATCGATTGAATCGAACAGCGGTCGGCTTGCCTGCCTCAGGTGATGAAGGGGCGTTCTGGGTACATGGGCTGACTGTCACTGTCGGGCATGGCGGGCTCCCTGTTCGTCGATGAAACGCATCGCGCCGGCTCGTTGCGTCGGGCACGGCGCGGGTGTGGCGAAGTCCGGCGCAGCGAAGGGCAGCTGTCGAAACGGTATCGAACGTTCGCGGCGACGGGCGTACGCGGCGCTACACGCCACCTGCGTCACACGCGCACGCAGCCGCCGCGGCGAACGCAAGCCGATTGCGATACGCACAAGCGATACGCACACGGCAACGATCACGCGCGAACGCGCTGCGTCTGGGTGTCAAACCCAGAGACGTCAAACAGGATGCACGAAGGATGAGACTGCGACGCGCACCGTCTGCCTGCTGGCAAGACGGCGGCTAGATGAGGAAGGCGCGGACGTCTTGCCGTTCAGGCGGCGAAACTGTTCGAAAACGTACTACTGCAACTGTCCAAGGCAACGCCCCTCGAATTTCAAGATAAGAGAATTTTATGCCTGCGCGCGAAGCCAAGTCAATCGACTTTCTTAAGCAGAACGGAAATATGCGGCCCAGCGCACATCGCGCATGAGCACGTCGCGGACGCCCCCAAGGGCCAGCGCACCCCGTCGAACGGAGCCCCGCAGCGCCGCTGCGCATTTCGCCCGCCGCTTCCTATACTGGGATCAGCCGGAAGCACAAGGACTGGCCAAACGCGTTCAATAACGTCCGATTATTCATCCGGCTTTCAGATCGCCTGATAAAAGCTAACGAACGCGCCGCGATCAATGGAGGGAGACATGAGCCTGTCAGTCACGCATCCGGACGCGGGCGCCATCGGCGCGCCTGCACCGCATAAGCCGGCGCTGCGCTCGCTGGCGCTCGCGGCGCTGGGCGTCGTCTATGGCGACATCGGTACGAGCCCGCTGTACACGCTCCAGACCGTCTTCGAGCCGTCGAGCGGCCTGCCGCTCACGCCGCTGAACGTGATCGGCATTGTGTCGCTGATCTTCTGGTCGCTGACGGTGGTCGTGTCGCTCAAGTATGTCGCGCTGATCCTGCGCGCCAACAACCACGGCGAGGGCGGCATCATGGCGCTGCTCGCGCTGGCGGCGTCGTCGGTGGCGAACCGGCCGAGGCTGCGTCACGTGCTGCTCATCGTCGGCGTGATGGGTGCGTCGCTGTTTTACGGCGACAGCATCATCACGCCAGCCATCTCGGTGCTGAGCGCGGTCGAAGGTCTGGAAGTCGCCGCGCCGTTTCTGAAGTCCTGCGTGATACCCGTCACGCTGGCCGCGCTCGTCACGCTGTTCGTGATGCAGAAGCACGGCACGTCGGGGATCGGCGCGGTGTTCGGGCCCGTCATGGTGGTGTGGTTCGCCGTGCTGGCCGTGGTCGGCGTGAGCAACGTGATCGCCGCGCCCGCGATTCTCGCGGCGCTCGATCCCCTTGCCGGGCTGGCATTCTGCCTGCGTCACGAATGGCTCGCGTTCGTCGCGCTTGGCGCCGTGGTGCTGTCGCTGACGGGCGCCGAGGCGCTCTACGCCGACATGGGGCACTTCGGCGCGCGGCCAATCCGGCTCACGTGGTTCGGTCTCGTGTTCCCCGCGCTTGCGCTGAATTACCTTGGCCAAGGCGCGCTGCTGATCTCCGATCCCACCGCGCTGCAAAACCCGTTCTACCGGCTTTTTCCGCAATGGGCGCTGTATCCGATGATCGTGCTCGCGACGGTCGCCACCGTGATCGCTTCGCAGGCCGTGATTTCAGGCACCTACTCGATGACCAAGCAGGCGATGCAGCTCGGCTTCCTGCCGCGCATGAACGTCGTGTACACGTCGGAGCGGGAAATCGGCCAGATCTACGTGCCCGGCATCAACTGGACCTTGCTCGCCGCCGTGGTGGCGGCCGTGCTGGGCTTCGGCTCGTCGACGGCGCTCGGCTCCGCGTACGGCATCGCCGTGACGGGCACGATGCTGATCACGACGCTGCTGACCTTCTTCGTCGTGCGCTATGCATGGCATTACAACTGGCTGCTGTGCGTGTTCGCGACCGCGTTCTTCTTCGTGATCGACGCGATGTTCTTCTCGGCGAACCTGCTGAAGATCGTCGAAGGCGGCTGGTTCCCGCTGCTGATCGGCTTCGTGATGTTCACGATCATGGCGACGTGGGGCCGCGGATGGGAAATGATGCTCGCCGAAGCGCGCGTGCGCGCGGGCACGACGCCGCTGAAGACCTATCTGCACACGCTGCTCGCCCGCGACCCCGTGCGCGTCGACGGCACGGCGATCTTCCTGACGCCGAACCCCAACAGCGTGCCGCATGCCCTCGTCAACAACCTGATTCACAACCGTGTGCTGCACAGGCGCGTCGTGTTTCTCACGGTGAACAACGATGAAATACCGTGGGTCGCCGAACAGGAGCGCGTGAGTGTGACGCCCGTCTGCGAAGGCGGCTACCAGCTGACGATCCGCTACGGGTTCAAGGACGAAGTCGATCTGCCGAAGGCGCTCGAAGCGGCGAAGGCGCTAGGTCTCGACGTCGAGCCGTGCGAGGCGTCGTACTTCCTGAGCCGCGCGACGGTCGTGCCGACGCCGGGCGCGGGCATGGCGATGTGGCGCGAGCGGCTGTTCGCGGTGATGCTGCATAACGTCGGCAACGTGGCCGCGTATTTCAAGCTGCCTGCCAATCGCGTGATCGAAGTCGGCGCGCGCGTCGAGATATGACGCGGCGGCGCAGCGGCGCCGCGCGTGCGCGTCGCTGTCTCTGCGCCAGGTTACGCGCAACCGCGCGTCATCGAACGACGGGGTCCTTGTCGGGCGGTCCCTCCGGGCGTTGCGGCTCGTCGTTGTGATGACCCGGCGACGGCGGCGTGAGCGGGTCGCCTTCAGGGTCGCGCGTCGGATCGGCGTGCGGGTCGGGAATCGGAGTGGTATGCATAGTGACCTCGTGGCGTTGTCGTCGTGTAGCGTGGCGTTGCATGGCGGGCGTGGACGGATTCGCGCTGCTCGGGCGGCAGGGTTCGAAGCATCCTGCTCTCACTAGCGTAGGCGATGACGGGCGACGCTGCTGACGCGATCGGCCGTGTTTCGCTGCGGCGCCCGGATCGCTGATTCAATGCCCGGCCTTGCGTGGGCGCTGCCGGTCGACGGCCACCCGCCAGTAGCGCTCGGGGGCGAACACGTCGTCGTAGCCGCCGGGGCCGAAAGCGCGCAACTGGCTCTCGTACGCCGACACCGCCTCGCGCTTGAGCCATGCCTGACGTTCGCGGTCGAGCGTGTGATCGGCGGCAGGGCTGGCCGGCGTCGCGACGATGCCGCGCTCCGTCAGATCGACCAGCCGTTGCTGCACGAGCCCCGGGATCGGCCGGTAGATCGCTTCCTCGTACGCGAACCATTCGAGGTGCAGCAGGCGCGGCAGGATCTCGCAGCACGCTTCGAACACGCGGCCGTGATCGTCGTGAAAGAGGCCGAGCGGCATCAGCAGCGTGTTGGCCGTCGAGCCGTAGATCGCTTCTTCCAGCGCGGACGCGAGCCGGCTGATCGACGGCGAATCGCCGTACTGCGCGTCGCGAAACGGCAGCCGCACGGGAATGGCGTCGAGCACGGACAGCGCGTTGTTGTCCTCGACAGTGCGCGCGCGGATCGATTCGTGCGCGCTTGCGAAGCCTGCTTTCCCGTCCCATTCGGTGTGCATGTCCTGCTCGGGCGGCGCGGCGAACACGGTGCAGACGGCGGCATCGGCATGCGCGGCAAGCAGGGCGCCGCAACTGAAGACGGCATCGTCGAAATGCGGTGACACGATGAAAAGACGCGGGCTGGTTTCGCTCATGAGGTCCTGGCAAGAAGGCGGGCGGGTCGTGCGGCATGAGCGGGGGCGGGCCAACGTCGCTCCGCGGCATCGCGAAAGATGCATGGCTTCGAGGACAGCTTAGACCACCGGCGCAATGCCTGCTCGCCCGTTTTCGCGGTGCAGCAGTGTCGCAATCGGCATGCCCGGACGTCGCACACTCCTGTATTTCCTCACCTTTGGTTCGTCGCGCGCTCCCGGACCTTCTCACCCGAGCAGCCATCGTCGCGATCCGATCGGGCCGACAGGTCAGACGGTCAGACGGCCGAGCGCGTTGTCGGACTCGCGCAGTCGCGCGCGAGGTGCGGATGCTTTAGAGGCTGCGCAGGTCGTCGGGCGTATCCACGTCGCTCAGGATGCCGGGATCATCGACGTCGATGCGGTGCACCGCGTGCGTCGCGAACAGCGCCCGCGCGCCCGTGTCGCCGTCGAGCGCGAGCAGCGCGTCGCGATGCTCGATGCCGAAGCCGACGGGATGCCCGCGCTGTCCCCGATAAAAGGGCGCGACGATCGATGCGCCGGCGTCGACGGCCCGCGCAACGGCCTCGATGGTCGTCACAGCGATGCGCGGCATATCGGCGAGCGCGACGACCCAGCCATCGGCTTCGTCGCTTGCCTCGATCCCCGCCGCGAGACTCGCCCCCATGCCGCGCTCGGCGTCGGGGGAAAAGATCACGTGGCAGCCGGCGTCGTTGAGGACGCGGGCAAGCATTTCCGAGCCCGGACGCACGATTGCGATCACATAAGGCACGACGAGCAGCAGCCGATGCGCGGCTTCATGGGCGACGGGCGTGCCGTCCGGCAGACGCGAGAGGAGCTTGTTGTGGATGCCTTCCGGGTCGAAGCGCGTTCCGTATCCGGCGGCGAGGAGCACGCCGGTGGCGAGCGAAGCGTAAGCCATGGGCGGCACCAGATGGAGGAGTGAACAGTGATTGTGCGGCGCAACGGGGGACGCAGGCAAGGTGTTTGTTTTTTGCCTGTGGGCGCCGGACGATCCGTCGGCCGCCTGGATCACCGGAGATCGCGGCATCGAACCCCGCGTCGTCGCCGTTGCGGCTACGCGAGCGTGCAACTGTTCGACACGGAACTGGACGCTCCAATCGAACTGGTTTATTAAAAGTCGCACCCCTGATTAATTTCGAGAGTTGAACAATGCGAACCTGGTTGTTGTCGGCGCTTGGCGCCTGCCTGATCATGATGGCGCCGCTTCACGCGTCTTCCGCGCAGACGCGCATCACCGAACCCTACGCCCGCATGGTCGCGCGCGACGCGTACTTCTGGGCATGGCCCCTCGTCAACATCTACAACCGGCGCAAGGCCTTCGAGCAGGCGCCTGAGGTCGGCTTGATGAACGGTGTGCTTCCCTTCGCGCCTTTGAACCGGATGTCGATGCTGCATGACTACATCGAGCCCGATCAGCGCTGGGTCGCCTGTCCCAACCAGGACACCGTGTATGGCGCCGGCATCGCTGCACTCGACAAGACGCCTGTCGTGATCCAGGTGCCGGATTTCGGCAACCGGTTCTGGGTTTATCAGATTGTGGATCTCAGAACCGACAGCATCGCCGAGCTGGGCAAAATGTACGGCAGCAAACCCGGTTTCTATCTGATCGCGGGCCCCAACTGGAAAGGCACCGTGCCGAAGGGCATCCAGAAGGTGTTTCGCTCGACGACGGGAACGGCCTTTGTCGTTCCTCGCCTCTTTCAGGACGACACCGAACAGGACCGTCGCAAGGTGCAGGCGGTGATCGGGGGAATCGGCATGTATCCGCTTGCCGAATACGATGGCAAGGTCAAGTGGCGCGACTGGACGAAGCTGCCGCGCCTCGTGTCGCCGACGGCGGGCAACGGAAGCGGCGAGACGCAGTGGGTGTTCCCCGACACGTTCTTCGACGAGCTGCCCGCCGTGCTGCGAGACGCGCCACCCATGCCCGGCGAGGAAGCCAGATATGCAGAAGCGCTGGCCGTCGTGACGGCCGCGCAGAAAGATCCCGCCCTGAAGAAAGCGATCGTCGATGAGGCGGGCAAGGCCGACGCAGAGGTCGTTCGTCCCCTGCTGCAGTTCCAGAACTTCGGCCTGCCGCTGCCGTATCACTGGTCGACGATCGACAACGGCGCCGCGTTCGGCACCGACTACTTTACGCGAACGGCAGTCGCCAAATCCAACATCCTCGTCAACAAGGCGCGCGAGACGAAGTACTTCTATCAGGACCTGGATAGCGGCGGGCAGCGCCTGAATGGCGCCAACCGCTACACGATGACTTTCGGCGCGGGCCAGGCGCCGCCCGTCAGCGGATTCTGGTCGCTCACGCTCTACGACGCCGATCACTTCTTCGTCGAGAACGCCATCAAACGCTACTCGGTCGGGACGAAAACAAGGGATCTGCGCAAGGCAGCGGATGGCTCCGTGACCATCTACGTTCAACCCGACAAGCCTGCGGACCCCGCGCAGCGCGCGAACTGGTTGCCATCCCCCGCGAAGGGCGATTTCTCGCTCTATATCCGCACGTATGGACCGGCGCGGGCGATTGTGCAGGGAGCATGGACACCGCCTGCCGTGCGCAAGGTTCAGTAGCACGGCCTGCGATACCCGGTTCGCATCGAGCCGTCCCAAAGACCCGCCCTGGAGAAGCGATCTGTGGCGTGCCCCGCCGGCACAGGCATGCGATGCGACGCACAGGAACCGCTGACGGGTGCGCGTGTGCGGTACCCGTCAATCAAACCCTGACGGGCGCGATCACCTTGTCGAGCGTAATCGGCAGATCCCTCACGCGCACGCCCGTCGCGTGATATACGGCATTGCCGATGGCAGCCACCACGCCCGTGATCCCGATCTCGCCGATCCCGCGCGAACCCAGCGAGTTGATGTGCGGATCGGGCTCGTCGAGCACGACGACATCGAGCGTGCCGACATCCGCGTTCACAGGCACGTGATACTCCGCGAGATTGGCGTTGATGAAGCGGCCGTATTGCGCATCGAGCGTGGTCTGTTCTTCGAGCGCCGCGCCGATGCCCCATACGAGGCCGCCCATCAGCTGGCTGCGCGCCGTCTTCACGTTCAGCATCCGCCCGACGTTGTAGACGGCGGTGATCTTGGCCACGCGTATCGTGCCGAGGTCGGCATCGACGTGCACTTCGGCGAACACGGCGCCCCACGAATGGAACGAGTAGCGCTGCTTCTCGTCGCCGGGCTTCGTATCCGAGGTTGCTTCGATCGGCTGGCCGCCCGCGCGCGCCAGCACGGCCGCGATCGGGTCGCGCTTCGACGGGTCCGATCGGCTCGTCACCCAGCCGTTCTGCACGGTCACGTCGCCTTGCGACACGCCGAAGAGGGGCGAACCGCGATCGGCGAGCGCCATTGCGACGAGTTTGCCGCGCGCCTCGTCGCACGCGTCGCGCACGGCGGGCGACACGCTCGCGACCGACTGCGAGCCGCCCGACACGGGCGCCTTCGGCAGCGACGAATCGCCGAGTCCGAAGCGGATGTTCTCGGGCGCGATGCCGAGCGCATCGGAGGCGACCTGCGTCATCACGGTGTACGTGCCCGTGCCGAGATCCTGCGTGCCCGACACGACCATCGCCGTGCCGTCGGGCAGGATGCGCGCGATCGCCGACGCCTCGCTGCGATTCGCGGGATACGTCGCCGTGCCCATGCCAAGGCCGATCAGCGTATTGCCGTCGCGCATCGAACGCGGCTGCGGCTTGCGGCGCGACCAGCCGAAGCGCTCCGCGCCCACGGTGTAGCACTGGCGCAGCGCCTTGCTCGACCACGGCTTGTTTTCCTGCGGATCGGTTTCCGCGTAGTTCTTCAGGCGCAGCGCGAGCGGGTCCATGTGCAGCTGATACGACAGCTCGTCCATCGCCGTTTCGAGCGCCCACGAGCCCGTCGTTTCGCCCGGCGCGCGCATGAAGGTCGGCGTGCCCACGTTCAACTGCACGAGGCGGTGCGTCGTCACCTGGTTCGGCACGGCGTACATCATCCGTGTGACCATGCAGCAGGTTTCCGTCCAGTCCTCGATCGTCGACGTGTTCGAAAAGCTGTCGTGCCGCATGGCGGTGAGCGTGCCGTCGCGCTTCGCGGCGAGCACCATGTGCTGCTCGGTGAACGGCCGCCCGCCGACGGGGCCGAACATCTGCGGACGTTCCAGCGCGAGCCGCACGGGGCGTCCTGTCTGCCGCGCGGCCATCGCGCACAGCACCACGTGCGACCACGCGGAACCCTTGCTGCCGAAGCCGCCGCCGACGAACGGCGAGATCACGCGCACGTCGTCGGGCGAGATGCCGAGCGTCTTCGCCACCGCCGTGCGCGTGCCCGTCACGCCTTGCGTCGCGTCGTAGAGCGTCAGGTGCGGGCCGTCCCAGACGGCCATCGTCGCGTGCGGCTCCATCGGGTTGTGATGCTCCATCGGCGTCGTATAGACGGCATCGACGCGCACCGCGCCCGCCGCGAGCCCCGCGTCATAGTCGCCGCGCGACGTGTCGGTCTGCCGGCCCTGCGGCTTGTCCGGCGCGTGCGCGTTGGGCTTCGCCGCGTCGAAATCGAGCGCGGCTGGCTGCGCGGCATACGTGATGCGCAACTGGCGCGCGGCGTCCGTCGCATGTTCGAGCGTATCCGCGACCACGACGGCGACGGGCTGGTTGTTGTAATGAACCTGGTTGTCCTGCAGCAGCGACAGATGCCGTCCCGCCGGCGGCGCGAGCGCGGGCCGCCCGTTGTTCGGCAGCCGCGGCGCGTTCTGATACGTCATGACGAGCAGCACGCCGGGCAATGCCGACGCGCGGCTCGTATCGATCGACGCAATCGTGCCGCGCGCGATCGTGCTGGTGACGAGCACGCCGTGCGCAAGACGCGCTTGCGGAAATTCGGCCGCGTAGCGCGCTTCGCCCGTGACCTTCAGCAGACCGTCAGTGCGGTCCAGAGGATGACCGATCATCGTGCTCATGCGACACCTCCCGAACGTCCCGCTGCCTGATTGACTGCGCGCACGATTGCGTTTTGCGCGAGCTGCACCTTGAAGACGTTGTCGCGCTGCGGCCGTGCCTCGCTCAACGCGGCGGCGGCTGCGTTGCGCAGCGTGGCGTCGTCGAGAGGATGGCCCGTGAGCATCTGTTCGGCGGCCGTCGCGCGCCACGGTTTGTGCGCGACGCCGCCTAGCGCGATGCGCGCGCTGCGCACGTCGTTGCCGTCCATCTGCAACGCGGCCGCCACGGACACGAGCGCGAACGCATAGCTCGCGCGGTCGCGCACTTTCAGGTAATGCGCGTGCTCGCTGTAGATGGGCGGCGGCAGATCGACGGATGTGATCAGTTCGCCCATGCGCAGTGTGGTATCGAGATCGGGCCGTGCTTCGGGCAGCCGGTGAAACTCGCCGAACGGAATCACACGTTCGCCTTGCGGCCCGCTCACGCGCACGGTCGCGTCGAGTGCTGCGAGCGCCACGCTCATATCCGACGGATTCACGGCGATGCACTGGTTGCTTGCGCCGAGAATCGCGTGCGTGCGGTTGTGGCCGCTGATCGCGGCGCAGCCGCTGCCCGGCTCGCGCTTGTTGCAGGCGGTGAACGCGGTGTCGTAGAAGTACGGGCAGCGCGTGCGCTGCATCAGGTTGCCGCCGACGGTCGCCATGTTGCGCAGCTGCGCCGACGCGCCCGCGAGCAGCGCCTGCGACAGCAGCGGATAGCGCTCGCGCACGAGGGCATGGTTCGCGGCGTCGCTGTTGCGCACCAGCGCGCCGATGCGCAGGCCGCCGTCCGGCAGCGTCGACACGACATCGAGCCCCTGGATGCGCGTGATATCGACGAGCTTGACGGGGCGCGTCACGCCGCCCTTCATCAGGTCGAGCAGATTGGTGCCGCCGCCGATGAACATCGTGCCCGGCTGCTGCGCGGCGCGCACGGCGCCGGAGATGTCGCTGGCGCGTTCGTAGGAGATCGCATCCATGATGGCCTCCTTTAAGCGACGTCGCTCGTCTTGATGACGAACGTGGTGTAGGTGTCGCCCGTGCCCGCGCCGACCGTGCCGCGATGCGCGGACTGCACGGCGGCGACGATGTTCACGTACGCGCCGCAGCGGCAAATGTTGCCGCTCATGCGCTCGCGGATTTCCTCGTCGGTCAGTTGCGGCGGGCGTCGGCGCACGTCCGCCGTGACCGTGCTGGCCGTGCCGGCGTCGAATTCCGACAGCAAAGCGGTCGCCGAACAGATTTGCCCCGGCGTACAGTAGCCGCACTGAAACGCGTCCTGCTCGATGAACGCGCGTTGCACCGGGTTCAGCGTGCCGTTGCTGGCGAGCCCTTCGATCGTCGTGATGGCTTCGCCTTCGTGCATCACGGCGAGCGTCAGACACGAGTTGATGCGGCGTCCGTTGGCGAGCACGGTGCACGCGCCGCATTGGCCGCGGTCGCAGCCTTTCTTCGTGCCCATGAGCCCCGCGTACTCGCGCAATGCGTCGAGCAGCGTGACGCGCGGTTCGAGTTGCAGCGCGTAATCGCGTCCGTTGATGTTGAGCTTCACGGTCCGCGCGGGCACCGTTGCGCGCGCAACGCTCTGGCTTGCGGGCGGGGTTTGCGTCTGCGCGTGAGCGTGTGGCGCGGCGCCGACGGCCGCCACTGCCGCCGCCGATTGCAGGAAGCGGCGGCGCGAACTGCTGGAAGGCGTGGTGTCGTGGTCGTCGTGGGTGTCCGTGTCGCGATGCGGGCAGCCACCCTGACAGTCGATATCGTGGGACATGATGTTCTGCTTGCTCCATATAGGTTCGATGCAGACTTGCACGGCGTCGAACCCATAGCAGGTGTTCGCTGCATGGCAAGCCTTGTCGATGAGCAATTTCGATGCCGCTCGCGCGAAACACATTGCGAAAACACGATCAGACGCGAACGCGGCCGCCAGCATCGACAGACGATGCACTGACACGCGCGATGCCGCGCTGACAAGCGGCGCACGCGACGCGCCATCGCTTTACGTTTTGCTTGACGCGCGGCGGACGAATGCGCGCCGCGTATTTCGCGTATCGCAAGCGAATCTTCATCGTGGCACAGCGTGCGGGACGCGGACGTGACGCGAACATGGCGCGAAGATGGCGCGGCGATGTCGCACGCGAGCGCTTGCGCCGGTGCTTCATTCAGCGCTTCGTCCAGCGCCGCCATGAACAGGCTTTCAACAACAAAAAACGCGCCCTGAAGTTCAAGGCGCGTTTTGTTCGAATGCGGTCCGAAGCGTGTGGCTCGTTCAGTCGATGCCATGAAACACGGCGTCGTCCGGTCCGAGATACGTAGGAGGACGCCATGCGGCGTCGCGCATCGAATGCTGCACCAGCTTCTCGACGCCGAGCAGCACCGCGAAAATCGCCATCCGCACGGGAATGCCGTTGTCCGTCTGACGGAAGATCGCGAGACGCGAATCGTGGTTGAGGTCGGTGCTCAGGTCGTTCGCGCCGGGGCGGCTGTCGCGCGGCAGCGGGTGCATGATCAGCGTGTCCGGGCCGCACGCGGTATCGACGAGCGCCTGGTTGATCTGGAAGTCGGGCGTGTAGCCTTCGAACGATTCGTCGGCGAAGCGCTCCTTCTGGATGCGCGTCGCGTAGACGACGTCCGCGCCGCGCAGGCCGTTCTTCAGGTCGCTGGTCTGCTCGACCACGTGGCCGTTGCGCGAAATCTGATCGACGATGTACGCGGGCATTTCGAGCGAGTGCGGCGAGATCAGCGTGAATTTGATGCCGCGATACAGCGCCAGCAGCTTGACGAGCGAATGCACCGTGCGTCCGTACTTCAGGTCGCCGACCAGCGCGATATGCGCGCCGTCGACGATCTTGCCCAGACGCGAGAACTCGCGCTGGATCGTGTACAGGTCGAGCAGCGCCTGGCTCGGATGCTCGCCGGGGCCGTCGCCGCCGTTGATGACGGGAATGTTGGTGGCGCGCGCGAATTCGGCCACGGAGCCTTGCTCCGGATGACGGATCACGAGGGCGTCGACGTAGCCGGCCATCACGCGGCTCGTGTCGTAGATCGACTCGCCCTTGGCCATCGACGAGAACGTGAAGCCCGTCGTGTCGCACACCGAGCCGCCGAGGCGGCAAAACGCCGCGCCGAAGCTCACGCGGGTTCGCGTGCTGGCCTCGAAAAACAGGTTGCCGAGCACGGCGCCTTCGAGCACGCGCGAGATTTTCCGGCGGCGCGCGATCGGCTGCATGATGTCGGCGACGCGGAACAGGGCTTCGACGGAATCGCGCGAAAACTGGTCGACGGACAGCAGTTGCGGCTTGCCTTCGAACAGCATCTGGCTGGCGAGCGACTGCGAATCTACGCTCTGCGTATGCTTTTCGGCGGGTGCGCCATTCACGACGATTTCCGACACGAAACGCTCGACGATGTCCGGCATCGCGCGCGATTCCTGCGAGTCGTCGGGCAGCAGCCACGTGTCGAGCGCCCGCTTGGACACGCCGATGCGCGCCGCGAAGCCGTCGCGGGTGAGGTTCAGACGCCGCATCGCGTCACGGAGAAAGGCCTGTTGCGGGACGCTCATGGGCTGCCTCTTTTCGTCGGGAGATTGACTGGATATACGCGATGCGTATATTAATTCGCTGAGCGGGGAAGTCAAGGGATTTCGCGCCGAACCGGCAACGTCACAGGCAAACCGGCTGCGAGACGCTCCTGACGCTGAGCCATCGCGGCCCGATCGCAGGCAACGTCTCGCTGGATGCGCCGCTTGCGCCCACGTCCGGGCAGCGAGCGCGGCGGTGCTTGTCAGGCGGCGTTCAGGCCGCCGTCATGCGCGTCTGCAGCAGTTCGCTGAACGCATCGGCTGTGAGCGGCTTGCCGAGCAGAAAGCCCTGCATTTCGTCGCACTGCAGGTCTTTGAGCTTGTCGAGCTGCGACGCCGTCTCGACGCCTTCCGCGACCACATCCATTTCCAGCGAGTGCGCGAGCGCGATGATTGCCTGCACGATCGCGCTGCCTTCATGGCCGTCGGCGTCGAGCCCGTTGGTGAAGAAGCGGTCGATCTTCAGCTGCTTCACGCGAAAGCGCTGCAGATAGGCGAGGCTCGAGTAGCCGGTGCCGAAATCGTCGATTGAAATTTCGAAGCCGCACTCCTGGAACTCGCGGATCATTTCGGTTGTCTTGGCCGCGTCCTGCATCGCGACCGTTTCCGTGATCTCGAACATGATCTGACTGCATTCGACGCCTTCCTCGCGCACGATGCCGAGCGTCTTCGCGACGAGATCGGGCTGGGCCATCTGGCGCGGCGACAGGTTGATCGCGATCTTCGTCGGCGGCAGGCCTGTCGTTTCCCAGCGGCGAATCTGGCGGCAGGTTTCGCGCACGACCCAGTAGCCGATCTGGACGATCTGGCCCGAGCGCTCGGCGATCGGGATGAAATCCATCGGCGCGAGCACGCCGATCTCGGGATGATTCAGGCGGATCAGCGCCTCTGCGCCTGCCACTTCGCCGCTGTCGCCGCGGAACTTCGGCTGGAAGTGCAGCGAAAAATAGCCGTTGCCGAGCGCCTCGTGCAGCGCGCTCTGGATTTTCAGCGTGCGCATCGCGGCTTCGTTCATGTGCGCCTCGAAGAAGCGATACGTGCTGCGGCCGCCGCGCTTCGCCTCGTACATGGCGGCGTCGGCGTGCTTGAGCAGTTCGTCGACGGAGTCGCCGTTCTGCGGATACAGCGCAATGCCGATGCTCGGCATGATCTGCAGCGTCTGGCTTTGCGTGCTGATGCCGCTGCGCATCCGTTCGAGCACGCCTTCCGCCATTTTCTCGGCCTCCTGCGGCGCGCCCAGGTTTTCGGCCAGCACCACGAATTCGTCGCCGCCAAGACGCGCGACGGTATCGACGCCGCGCACGCATTGCCGCAGGTTGTGCGCGAACGCCTTGAGCACTTCGTCGCCGAACGCATGGCCGAGTGAATCGTTGATCGTCTTGAAGCCGTCGAGATCCATGAAGAGAATCGCGAAGCCGCGATGGCTGAGCTTCGACGCCCGAATCGCGCGCTCGATGCGCTCGGTCAGCGTGCGGCGGTTGGGCAGATCGGTGAGCGTGTCGTAGGTGGCCAGGCGCACGATCTGGTTGTTCAGCGTCGACACCGAGCCCGCGAGGAACGTTGTGCGCGCATCGAAGCGCGACAGGATCAGCGTGACGATCAGAATGGCGAACGTGAACAGAATGATCGTGGTGGCGAGCCACTGCGCGTTGACGCCGCGCGCGGCGCCGCAGATCGAGCCGGGCAGGAAGTCGGCGGCCGCCATGCCCGTGTAGTGCATCCCCGTGATCGCGATGCCCATCACGCCCGCTGCGCCGATGCGCTTGAGCAGCACGCGATGCTGGGTCGAATCGCGCAGCGTGTGCGCGATCCACAACGCGGCGATGGAGGCCGCGATCGCGATGGCGATCGACGCGGCGAACAGCGCGGGACGATAGTGGATGCCCGGCTGCATCTGCATGGCGGCCATGCCGGTGTAATGCATGCCCGCGATGCCGACGCCCATCAGCACGCCGCCCAATGCGAGGCGCCGCGCCGAGAGCCGCGCGCGCGCCACCTGCACGAGCGCGAAGTACGACACGACGATGGCGATGCCGAGCGAGCAAGTGGTGATCGCGAAGTCGTAGCCGAGGGGAATCGGCAGCGAGAAAGCGAGCATCGCGATGAAGTGCATCGACCAGACACCCGTGCCCATCGCGGCCGCGCCGCCGACGAGCCACAGATGGCGCATGCGTGCCGATGCCATCGTCGAGATGCGTCCGGCCAGGTCCAGCGCCGTGTACGAAGCCAGTGTTGCGACGGCAAGCGACACGACAACCAGACCCAGATCGTAAGTGCTCTGCATGTCAGTTCCGTCGCGAAAGAGATTTTCCTCGACGGGTTAACGGCACGCTATTTAAAAAATTGAGCGGGACTTTGAAATGTCATTCAGAAACTTTTTTAATCCATTTCGGCGCATTTCATTTTGAAGCGTCGTAATCGCATGAAATCGACGGCTGAAAGAAATGGAAGAGATTTCATTAAGGCAAACGTAAAAGCCCAGGGTTCTTGTTGCATTTACGCACCGTTAGCCGAGGCCTGCGTTTGCAGCGCGAAGCCTTCGTCCAGCCAGCCGGTCACGCCGCCGATCATGATTTTCACAGGGCGGCCGAGCTGCGCGAGCCGGATTGCGCCGCGCGTGGCGCCATTGCAATGCGGACCGGCGCAATAGGTAACGAATAGCGTATCGGCCGGATATTCGCGCAATTTCGATTCGACGATTTTCCGATGCGGCAGATTGATTGCCCCCTGAATATGACCATGCGCGAATAGTTCGGGGCTGCGCACGTCGAGCAGCACGAAGTCCGCGCTGCCCGACGCAAGGCTGTCGGAGACATCCCAGCAGTCGGTCTCGAAGCGCAGCGACGACTCGAAGTGCGCGAGTGCATCCGCGCTGGCGGCGGCGGGCACGGCACTCACGATGGAACGGGTGGGGGTGGACATGCGGTTCTCCCGGTGTTTCGTTGACGATGCGTCGATTATCGGCAGCGAAAGGAGCGGGCGTAAGTGGCGCGATCGACAACAACCGGTAACATCGCGCCACGCGAGCGTCAGCGGGACGGCGGCACGTCGCGCGTGGGCAAATCGTCCAGCCAGCGGCGGACATGGCGAACGGTATCGCCGTAAAACGTGCGATAAAGCTCCTTCGAAACATAGCCGATGTGCGGCGTCGCCAACGCGTTGGGCAGCCTGCGAAGCGGATGATCGGGGGCGAGCGGCTCGGTGTCGTAGACATCCACGGCGGCGCCCGCAAGGCGGCCCGTTTCGAGCGCGTCGACGAGCGCGGCCGTGTCGACAATCGGGCCGCGCGACGTGTTGACGAGGCGGCTCGTGCGCTTCATGCGCGCGAATTCCGGCGCGCCGACGAGATGATGCGTGCGCTCGCTCAACCGCACGTGAATCGACAGATAGTCGGATGTGGCGAAGAGTTCGTCCTTCGTCGCGTACTTCACGCCGTGTTGCGCGGCCGTGTCCGGCGTGAGGTTCTGACTCCACGCAACGACGTTCATGCCGAACGCCTGCCCGATCTTGCCGACAGCCGACCCGACGCGGCCCAGACCGAGCAGGCCGAGGGTTTTGCCGGCCAGTTCGTCGCCGACCGAAATCTGCCAGCCGCCGCTGCGCAACGACTGATGTTCCTGCGGAAGGTTGCGTGCCATTGCCAGAATCAGCGCCCAGGTGAATTCGATCGTGGGTGTCGACGCGTAGCCGGTGTGCAGAATCTCGATGCCGAACTCGGCGGCGGCCGCCTCGTCGATCGACGCGTTCCACGTGCCCGTCGATACGATCAGCTTCAGACCAGCAAGGCGCGCGAGGATGTGTCGCGGCAACGGCGTGCGTTCGCGCATCACGCAGACGATATCGAAAGGCAGCAGCCGGGCGATGACGTCATCGTCGGTAGCGACGTGATCGTTGAACACGGTAAGGTCGACGCGTTGGTCGAGTGAAGACCAGTCGGCCATCTCGCGGCTGACGTTCTGATAGTCGTCGAGAATGGCGACCTTCATGCGGGACTGCGTTGTCATGGGAAAGCAACTCCTGATGGACGAAAGGGTGAAAGTCCGGCGACATCTGCGCTGCGCGGCAGACTTCGCAGCGGACTTCATGTAGGCAGATGACGCGAGCGCACGGAATGCCGTCGCCAGCACGCGTCGTGTTGCAGCCATCAGACTAAACGCATGTCACCGTAAAGATCGCGGCCTCGCAGGGAGAATATGTTTTTCATTTTGAGCCGCCAATCGCGCCTGCCGCCGGGTCGCATTCGATGCGGGCGGAACGTTCGACGCCGCTAACTTTTGCCTAAATATCCGCTTCTACAGTATCGCCATCGTCACTCTTTTGGCGCGAGGCGGATCATGAACGGAAAGGCCAAACCTCTCGAAGCTTACGAAGCACACTTCAACAAGGCAGCGTTGCCTCATGTCGGACGGCGCATCGGCTGGCTGGCGGCGGCTGTCGTCTTTATCGGCCTGCTGATTGCAGTGAGAGTCACGGCGATGCCGCCCGTCGTGCTCGCGAACAATCCGGATTGTCTTCGCGACGTCGCGCGCGACGAACACACGAGCGTCGCCGACATGTTCCGGAATTCCTTCGGGCAAGGCGCGCTGAACCGGGCTTCCATCGTCTGCTCGCAAGCGCCTGGCGCGTCATAGGCGCGCTGGGCGAACCCAAACGCATCACGGCGATTGCACGCACGCGTGGCGCGATTGCCAATCTCCGGTAACATCGCGCCATGCAAGATCATCTCGTTGCGGCGCTCGTCTACGACCGCCTGTGCACCTTCGAATTCGGCTGCGTGACCGAACTGTTCGCGCTCGAGCGTCCGGAACTCGGCGTCGAGTGGTATCGCTTTGCCGTGTGCGCCGTCGAGCCCGGGCCGATCCGCGCGGCGGGAGGCATCGTCATCGCGGCGCCGTACCGGCTGAAGATGCTCGAACGCGCATCGACGATCGTCGTGCCCGGCTGGCGTGATCCCGACGAACGGCCGCCCGAGGCGCTGCTGAAGAAAATCCGCGCGGCCGTCGGGCGGGGCGCGCGGGTCGCGTCGATCTGCTCGGGCGTGTTCGTGCTGGCGGCGGCGGGCGTGCTCGACGGCAAGACGGTCACGACGCACTGGCGCTACGCCGATAAGCTGCAGCAACGCTATCCGCAACTGCACGTGCAGCCCGATGCGCTCTATGTCGACGAAGGGCAGCTGATCACGTCGGCGGGTTCGGCTGCGGGGCTCGACATGCTGCTGCATCTCGTGCGGCGCGACTACGGCAGCGCGATTGCGAATCGCGTGGCGCAGCGGCTCGTCGTGCCGCCGCATCGCGAAGGAGGTCAGGCGCAGTTCGTGCCGCGCCCGATGCCGCACGACGACAGCGGCCGCCTCGCGCGTCTGATCGATTACGTGCGGGCCAATCCCGCGCACGCGCATACGCTGAAGTCGCTGGCCGCGCAGGCGGCGATGAGTCCGCGCACGCTGCAGCGGCAGTTTCGCGACGCGACAGGGATGGCGCCGTACGACTGGCTGATCCGCGAGCGCGTGGCTATCGCGCGCGAGCTGCTCGAGTCGCCTGCCGGCTTGCCGATGTCGCGCGTCGCGCAGATGGCGGGCTTCGGGTCCGAAGAATCGCTGCGGCGGCATTTCAGACGCATTGCGCTGACGAGTCCGGGCGCATACCGGAAGAAGTTCGGCGCGACGGGCGCGCGGTAGCGACGCTGCGCTATGCTGCCCGTGCCGACGGCGAATGTCGTCGATAAAGATGGAGGCGATCCGATGACAGCGGCTGCACACCACGCGCGCGACGCCGAAGCCGCGCGTCTGCTCGATCACGCGCCCCAGCGCGATGCCGATACCGTGATGTTCGCGCGCCTCGTCGGCGCGAAGCTTGCGAGCGGCGAAATCCTGCATCTGGGCCTGGCGCGCGCGGCGCTCCACGCATTGCTCGCGCGGCATTTTCCGGGTGCGACGCGCCCGCACGCCGTGCCCGAACGCATCGCCGCGAGCGGCCATCAGGCGTTTGTCGACGCGATGCGCGCGCTGCTGCTGCGGCACGAGGCCTTCTTTGCACCAGACAATGCCGACGCGCACTGTCTCGCGACGATCATCGCCAGCGCCTGTTTGCGGCCCGATCATCTGTGGCGCGATCTCGGCCTCGATGGGCGCGACGACGTGACGGCCATCCTGACGCGTCACTATCCGCAACTCGTCGCGCGCAACGTTGACGGACTGCGCTGGAAGAAATTGCTCGCGCGCGAACTGGCGCTCGAAGCAGGACGCGAGCCGGCACCCGCGCCCGGCTGTCCGGGCTGCGAGGATTACGGCTTCTGTTATCCGTCGCGCGACGGCGGCTGACGAAACGCTTGCGCGCGGACGTTCGCGCAGACCGGTCCGACGTTCATGCCGTCACTTGCTCAGCATGCGTGCGCGCATCGGCTTTAGCACGAACAGCGCGAGCAGTGCGGTGCCGATGTCCAGCGTGATCGCTACGCTGAACACGGGCACCCAGCTTCCCGCATGCTGATGCAGGAGCGCCGCGAGCGGCCCGCCGAAGATCGAGCCGATGCCCTGCGAGATGTAAAGCCAGCCGTAGTTCTCGGTGGCGTGGCGGGTGCCGAAAGTATCGGTGAGCGTGGACGGGAACAGCGAGAAGATCTCGCCCCAGCCAAAGAACACCACGCCCGAAAGCAGCACGAACAGCACGGCGTTGTCGCGCGTCAGGAGCCACAGCGCCATCGCAACACCTTCCAGCGCGAATGCGACGAACATCGTGTTTTCGCGGCCGAAGTGATCGGACACCCAGCCGAACAGCGGACGCGTCAGGCCATTCGTGAAGCGGTCGATGGTCAGCGCGAGCGGCAACGCGGCCATGCCGAACACGATGACCTTCGTGATGCCGAAGTCTGCCGCGAAGGTGGCCATCTGCGAGGTGACCATGAGACCCGAGGTGGACATCATCGTCATCATCGCGAACATCAGCCAGAAGAGCGGCGATTTGATCATCTGCGAAGGACGAAGGTTCGGCACACTCGAGGCCGCCTCAGCCGACGCTTTCGCCGGTGCCATATCGCGCGGTACGCGCAGGCCTTGCGACGCGACGAAGCCGACGATCGCGAACGCAATGCCGTAAATCCACAGCGTGGCGTCGATGCCGTGCGCCGCCAGCGATGCCGAGATCGGAAACGTCGTCACGATCGCGCCCATGCCGTAGCCCGCCGCCACCGCACCCGCGGCGAAGCCGCGACGGTCCGGGAACCAGCGCACCATCAGCCCGACCACGCCGACATACACGATGCCCGTGCCCAGACCGCCGACGAGACCGTACGTCAGATAGAGCATCGTTGTGCTCGTGGCCATCGACGCAAGCACCCAGCTCAGGCCCGACATCACCGTGCCGACCGAGATCAGGATACGCGGACCGAAGCGGTCGATGAGCTTGCCCTGAAACGGCGAAAAGAACGTCTGCAAGATGATGAGCAGAGAGAAGGTCACCTGCAATGCCGGCAGCGGCACGCCGAGTTTGGCCGACAGCGGCTTGGTCAGCAGTGTCCACACGTATTGCGGGCTTGAGATCGCCATCATGCAGAGCAGGCCGAGGCCGAGCTGAAGCCAGCGGTTATGTGTCGCGGCGGTGGGCGCGCTTGCTGCCGCCTCGTCGTGCATCGTCTGGATGCGTGTGTTCATATGCGTTCCCCGGTTGCGTTGCAAATCAATGAGACATGCCGTCGCCGTCCGGCGAAACACCGGACGGGACGATGAGACAACGTTCAATAGCCGATGCGTCATGAAGCTTTACCAGCCTGCGGCGGCGCCGTCGCTGCGTGGATCGCTTCCCGCCTCGAATAAACCATCAGGATGACGAACGATTGCGCCTGCGTGACCCATCGCTTCGTCGTAGGCGGGGAGCACTTCCACGTCGTGGCCGAGCGCGCGCAACGCGTCGATGGTCTGGGCGGGGAAGCGTGCTTCGAGCTTGAGCGAATCGGTGGACTGGCCCCAGGTGCGGCCAAGCAGCCAGCGCGGCGCATCGATCGCGGCCTGCGGATTCCAGCCGAATCGCGCGATGCGCGAGAACACCGCGCTTTGCGACTGCGGCTGGCCATCGCCGCCCATGTTGCCGTAGACCATCGTGCGGCCGTCGGTGAATTGGGCGAGCGCCGGATTGAGCGTGTGGAACGGGCGGCGGCCCGGCATCAGCGGATTGAGCGACGACGCATCGAGCGAGAAGCTGCAGCCGCGGTTCTGCCAGTTGATGCCCGAGTTCGGCAGCACGATGCCGCTGCCGAACTCGTAATAGATGCTCTGGATGAAGCTGACCGCGATGCCTTCGTTATCGATGACACCCATCCAGACCGTGTCGCCGGGGCCACGGCCTTTGCCCCACGGCGCGGCGTGCGACATCGACAGCTCGCTCGCCATCGCGTCGAGTGCCGCGTGCCCGAGCTGCGCAACGGGATCGATTCGCATATGGTCGGGATCGGTCACGTGTTGGTCGCGCACCCTGAAGGCGAGCTTGGTCGCCTCTACGCACGCGTGCACGAAATCCGGGCCGAGCGGGTCCATGTCGTCGGTGAGCACGCGATCCAGCACGCCGAGGATCAGCAGCGAGACGAGCCCTTGCGTCGGCGGCGGCATGTTGTAGACGGTGCCGAGCGTGTGCGTGAGCGCGAGCGGCGCACGTTCGCGCGCGCGATGCTGTTCGAGATCGTCGAGCGTGATGAGCGTTTCCAGCGACGCAAGATCGCTCGCGATGCTGCGCGCCAGATCGCCGCGATAGAAATCGTCGAGACCGGCATCGACGAGCTGTTGAAGCGTTGCGGCGAGACGCGCGTCGGCGAAGCGCTCGCCGCTGCGCGGTGCGCGCGAATCGGGCAAGAATGTCTGCGCGAAGCCGGCCACGTTTTCCAGTTCGCCGCGCTTGCTCGAAATGCATTCGGCGTGGCTGCGCGTGACGGGACTGCCGCGCTTCGCGTAATGGATGGCGTCTTCGAGCAGCCGCGCGACAGGCAAGCGGCCGCCGAGCGTGTCTTTCGAGAAGCGATGCGCGAAGTCCCAGCCGGACACCGTGCCCGCCACCGTGTTGGCCGCGAGCGGGCCGCGTGCGGGAATCGCGCTCAAGCCGAGTGCGCGATACGTGTCGATGTCGGCGCGCATCGCCGCCGCGCCGCACGCCTCGATGCCGACGGGCGCGTGACCGGGACGCGAGATCAGCCAGAAGCCGTCTCCGCCGATGCTGTTCATGTGCGGATACACCACCGCGATGGCCGCGGCGGCGGCGATCATTGCCTCGACTGCGTTGCCGCCTTCGCGCAGGACGGCGAGGGCGCTTTGTGACGCGAGCGAGTGCGGCGCGACGGCCATGCCGCGCGATCCGCGCGTGGGATTCAGTGTGTTGGCCGCGACGCGCGCGTGTTCCAGAAGCATTGACGTTTCCTTGTATACAACGGAAAGCGTCAACGCGAGATCCGTGCCAAGGTTTGGTGAAAACCCTGATGATGCTTGCGCGATAAGGCTTTGAGCGCGTTAACGTGGCAGCCGGAGTAACGGCCTGCGATGTCGTCAGATGGTGCGGCGAGGCCTTGCCGGTGCGTGCGCGGCCGCGTTGCGCCCTGTGGTGGTGCGCGCCGCGAGCAATCGCGCAAGGGTGAGACCGCGGACGCTCGCCTGGCTGCCGCCAATGTGACGCGAGACCAGTTCGACGCTCAAGGCGCCGTCGCCGCAGCGAATGGCGTCGAGGATGGCGGCATGCTCGTCGTAGGTCTCGGCGATGCCGTCGCCATGGACGAGATCGAGTCGACGCACGACGCGAATGCGGTCGGTGACGCGCTGCATCGTCGAGATGAGTTCGTCGTTGCCCGCGGCCGCGACCAGCGCATGGTGGAGTGCTTCGTCCAGTTCGACAAGCTTGCGGCCGTCGGTGATGCGCCGCGCGCGCCCGACTTTCCCGTCGAAGCGCTTGTTATCGATCGGTACGACTTCCCAGCCGCCGCGCACATAGCCTTGCATCAGACCATCGCCTTGCAGGCGCTGCAGCGCTTCCCGCGCGGGCGTGCGCGAGACCGCGAAGCGTTCGGCGATAGCGCCTTCCGTGAGCCGGTCGCCCGGCAGAAGATGCATATCGAAGATTTCTTCGCGCAGCGCGTAGTACACGCGATCCGCCCGCGAGAGCGTGGCGGGCGGCGCGATAACGGGAAGCAACTCGGGCGTCATGTTCAGCTTGATGTCTGGCATGACCGGAGAGCTTATCAAAGGACGGCAGCGCGAAAAAAAACGCACGCGTGCGACGTGCGGAGTAGTCAGGGCGCGTCGGCTTCGCTTTCGTCCTGTGCGAGCAATTGGCTGTCGGGCAGCCGGAAGGGCACGAGATCCTCCGAGTGATTGGCTTCCACCAGCCGGATCATCTGGAGCATGAACACATCGCGCTCGACGGGTGACAGATGCGCAATGGTGCGATCGTGCGCGCGCTGCACGGCGCCCGCCATTTTCCTGACCAGACGTTTGCCGGCGGGCGTGAGCTTGACGAGCCGCAGCCGCTTGTCATGTGCTGCTTGCGTGCGGGTCACGAGCCCGCGCGCGTTGAGTCGCGGGATGACTTCGGCGACGCTGGAGCGCTCGAGTCCGACTTCGATGGCAAGCGAGTTCTGATCCATCTCGCCGAGCGATTCCAGCGCGGTGAGCAGGCTGTATTGCACCGGCGTGATGTTGAATTCGCTCGTTTCCTGCACGAACAGGAACGTGTGGATCTGATGCATGCGGCGGATCAGAAAGCCCGGGCGTGAAAAGAGCGGCGAGCGCGCCTGCCGCTCGGCAAGCTCCGCACGGACGCTTTGAATGTCGATGTGATCGGTGACAGTGGTTCGCATATGAGCGATGCAGAAGAAAAAGGTCGAGCGCTTCAATGCGCATTCTAGGATGAATTCGTCATCCGTCGCAAATGTGAGGTACACCAACGAATCACCATAAGCATGCATTGCGCGTGCACATGGTGCGGGCGTGCTCCGGCGCCGTCCGAGTTGGTGCGAGGCCTCGACCCGAAATGCGTGGTACGGCACGCATTGTGGCTCAATGGCGCTTGTTAACCCGATGATTAAACACGAAAAATTCGACTATTCAGGCGGCGCTGAAAAACCGGCACACAATTTGCGGTACACCACGCATCATCCAACTCGCCTGGCGCACCGTACATGTCACAAGTTCTGCTCAAAGGGGGCCGCGTCATCGACCCCGCCCAGAAGATTGACGCTACGCTCGACATTCTGGTGGACAACGGCGTCATCGCCGGCATCGGCCACGATATCGCGATCGACGCGCCTCACGCGGACCTGATCGACTGCAGCGGGAAGCTGGTGCTGCCCGGCCTCATCGATACGCACGGCCACGTCTATCAATACGTCACGGGCCGCTTCGGCCTCAACGCAGACCAGTGCGGCGTGCAATCGGGCGTGACGACGATCGTCGATCAGGGCGGGCCGAGCTGCATCACGATTCCGGGTTTCCGGCATTATGTAGCGCAACGCTCGGCTACGCGCGTGCTGGCCTTCATTTCCGCTTACCTGGTTGGCGGTCTCGAGGGCCATTACTACCCGGATCTGTATCGGCCCGAGTGTCTCGATGCCGATGCCACCATCAAGTCGATCCGTGCCAATGCCGATCTGGTCAAGGGCATCAAGGCGCACGCGGAAATCGGCGGCTTCGCGCGCTGGGGTCTCGACGTGATGAAGATTGCCGCGAAGATCGGTCGCGGCGCCGAACTGCCGCTGTATATCCACTTCGGCCAGTTGTGGCCGAAGCCCGCGAGCGGCGGCCTGCCCGTGCAGGCCGATTCCATCTTCGATCAGGTGGTCGAGACGCTCAAGCCGGGCGACATTCTCGCGCATCCGTTCAGCCGTCATCCGGGCGGTTTCGTCGAGGAGAACGGCCAACTGCATCCACTCGTGCATGAAGCGGTTGCGCGCGGCCTGAAAATCGACGTCGGCCATGGCTCGCATTTCAGCTTCAAGACGGCGCGCATCGTGCTCGATGCGGGCGTCGTGCCCGATACGCTCGGCGCCGACATGCACGGCTACAACACACATGTGCCCGCGCCCGGCGGCACGCCCGACAGCCATCCCGACGAAGAGCATTCGTTCCTCGGCCGCACGCAGTTCAGTCTTGTGAGCGCGATGACCAGCATGCTCGCGCTCGGTCTGCCGCTGCAATACGTCGTCGCGATGGCGACCTGCAATGCCGCGAAGATGGCGGGCATGGAAGACCAGATCGGCTCGCTGCAGGTGGGGCGCGGCGCGGACATCAGCGTGCTCGACGATCGCCGGGGCCGCTGGATTCTGGAGGACAACGAGGGCACGCAAGTCATCACCGACCGCATGCTGTCGCCGTTCTTCTGCCTGCGCGACGGCGTGCGTCACGACGCTGTCTCGCCGACGCTGCCGCTCGCGCGCGCCGCCTGACAACGCGAGGCCACACGATGATCAAACGTCCCCCCACACGCAGCGACGCGCATCGCCCGCAAGGCATCGGCGCTTCGCTCACGCGCAAGGAAGACGAGCGCTTCATGCACGGGCGCGGCGAGTACGTGCCCAACATCCGCATGGTCGGCATGGTCGACGTGGCATTCGTGCGCAGCCCGATTGCGCATGGGCATATCGTCGGCATTGAGAAGCCGCAAGCGCACGCACACGCCGTCTATACGCTCGCCGATCTGGAGGGCGTGAAACCTATCGTCGCGAATTCGGGGCTGGCGGGCTTCAAAAGCTCGCAGCAGCCCGTGCTCGCGAGCGGCAAGGTGCGTCAGGTCGGCGAAACCATCGCGATGTGCGTCGCCGCGACGCGCGCCGAAGCCGAGGATATCGCTGCGCAGGTCTTCGTCGATTTCGAGGAACTGCCCGCCGTGGTCGACATGCTCGATGCGCGCCGGGAAGATTCAGCGCTCGTGCACGAGCACTGGGGCGACAACGTGTTTCTCGAAACCTTTGTCGATGCGAACCCCGACGTCGATCTCGACGCGATTCGCCGCGATGCGCCGATCCGCGTGCATCGCAGGCTGCGCACCGCGCGTCAGAGCATGGCGCCGATGGAAGGGCGCGGCGTCGTCGCGCACTGGGACCGCCGCCTGTCGCAACTGATCGTGCACACCTCCGCGCAAATGCCGCACATTACGCGCACGGGACTCGCGGAATGTCTCGGCCTCGACGAGGGACAGGTACGTGTAATCGCACCCGATGTAGGCGGCGGCTTCGGCTACAAGGGCATTCTGCTGCCCGAGGAAGTTTGCTGCGGCTGGCTCGCGATGCAGCTGGAGAAACCAGTGCGCTGGATCGAGGACCGCCGCGAGCAGCTCACCGCGAATGCGAACTGCCGCGAGCACGATTACGACATCACCGGTTATGCGGACCGCGACGGCCGCTTGCTCGCAGTCGAATGCAATGCGCACGTGGATTCGGGCGCGTACTCGTCCTATCCGTTTTCAGCGTGCCTGGAGGCGGCGCAGGTCGGCAGCATTTTGCCGGGACCGTACAGGATGGATCGTTTTCGCTGCCGCACGTGGTCGGTCGCGACCAACAAGCCGCCGATCCTCCCCTATCGCGGCGTGGCGCGAACGGGCGTGTGCTACGCGATCGAAACAATCATGGACGCAATTGCGCTCGAAGCTGGGATCGAGCCTTATGCGGTGCGTTTGCGCAATCTCGTGCAGCCGCATGAGATGCCCTACGACAACATCACGAAGAAGCATTTCGACAGCGGCGACTATCCCGAGGCCGTGCGCCGTGCGATGGCCGCCATCGACCTGCCCGCGGTGCGCGCGCGTCAGCGGCACGGCGAGCCAGACGGCAGGCGCATCGGCTTCGGCATGTCGGTCTTTTGCGAGCAGGGCGCGCACGGGACGTCGGTGTACCACGGCTGGGGCATTCCGATGGTGCCGGGCTACGAGCCCGCTGTGATCCGCCTCACGCCCGACGGCGTGCTCGAAGTGCGCGTAGGTGTGCATTCGCATGGGCAGAGCATGGAGACCACGCTCGCGCAGATTGCCCATGAAGTGCTCGGCATCGACACCGACCGCGTGCGCATCGTGCTCGGCGACACGGGCGTCACGCCGTATTCCACGGGAACGTGGGGCTCGCGCTCGATCGTGATGGCGGGCGGCGCAGTCGGCCGCGCTTCGAAGGAACTCAAGGAGCGGCTGATGAAAATCGGCGCGCATCTGCTACAGGAACCGGTCAGCGAAGTGCGCTGGGAGGGCGGCGCGGTCGTCGGCAAGGCGGCGCGCCGCACCTTGCGGGAGATCGCGCACACGTGGTATCTCGCGCCGCAATTGCTGCCGCCCGACGTCGACCCGCGCGGCCTCGAAGTCTCGACGTCCTATCAGGCAAAACGCGATTCGGGCACCTTCAGCTATGCGTGTCATGCCGTGGTCGTTGCCGTCGATCCGGCGCTCGGTCAGACCGAAATCCTCGATTACGTGATCGTGGAAGATGGCGGCGTGCTCATCAACCCGATGGTCGTCGATGGACAGGTCTACGGCGGCGCGGCGCAAGGCATCGGCACGGCGCTCTACGAAGCCATGCCGTACAGCGAAGACGGCCAGCCGCTCGCGTCGACGCTTGCCGACTACATCCTGCCCGGCGCAACGGAAGTGCCCGCGATTCGCATCGAACACATGGAAACGCCGGCGCCTTATACGGAGTTCGGGCAGAAGGGCATCGGCGAGAGCGGTGCGATCGGTCCGCCCGCCGCCCTTGCCAACGCCGTGAACGATGCACTGCGCGGACTCGGCGTGCGTATCGACCAGTTGCCGATCACGCCGCGCCTGATCGTCGAAGCCCTCGCGAAGCAGCGTGCGCAGCAAGCCGATGCGCGCAAAGGAATGCCCGCATGAAAGCCGCTACCTACGATTATGCAAAGCCGTTGGCCTGCGACGAGGCGATCGGGCTCATCCGTGTCACGGAAGGCATGGGCAAGTTCGTGGCGGGCAGCCAGTCGCTCGGGCCGATGATGAACCTGCGTCTCGCGCAACCGGAAATGCTCGTCGACTTGCGCGCCATTGCGGCGCTGCGCACATGCGGCATCGAGGGCGACATCGTCACGCTCGGCGCGTGCATCACGCATGCTGAGATCGAGGACGGCAAGGTCGAGACGGGTACGCGCGGGTTCATGGAATATGTCGCGCGCGGGATCGCCTATCGCGCGGTGCGCAATCGCGGCACGCTCGGCGGTAGTCTCGCGCATGCGGATCCCGCTGCCGACTGGATCAATACGATGTGCGCGCTCGATGCAACCTTTCTCGTCGCGGGGCCGGGCGGCGCCCGCGCAATCGGTCATCGGGAATGGATGGCGGGCGCATTCACGACCGCGCTCGAACCGGACGAGATCCTTACGGGTGTGCGCTTTGCGCGGCTTTCACCGACGGCGCGCTGGAGCTACTACAAGTTCAATCGCAAGCCCGGCGAATTCGCCGAAGCCATCGCGGTGTTCATCGACGACGTGGCGCGCGGCGTGTGCCGCGCGGTGATCGGCGCGATCGATGCGCCGCCCTATGCGATCGACGACGCGCGAGCGCTGCTGTGCGACGCGGACCCGGACACCTCGTGTTTCGATGCGCACCTCGAAGCGGCGGGCCTCGAAGCGGGCAGCTACGAACATGAAGTGCATCGCGTCGCGCTCGTGCGCGCGGCGGCGGGCATTCGCAATCAGGACGGGAGAGCAGCATGAACGACGCATTCATCAAGACGATCGAACTCGTCGTCAATCGCGTTCCCGTTGCGGACCGCGTCGAGCCGCGCACCAGCCTCGCGGACTTCCTGCGCGAGCAGCGCATGCTGTGCGGCACCAACATCGGCTGCGAGCAGGGCGTGTGCGGCGCGTGCACGATCGACGTGGACGGCGTGCCCACGCGCTCCTGCATCACGCCGGCGATCAGCTGCGCGGGCAGTGCCGTGCGCACCATCGAAGACTTCGACGACGACCAGACCATGAACGAGCTGCGCGCCGCGTTCACGGCCGAGCACGCGCTGCAATGCGGTTACTGCACGCCGGGCATGCTGATGACCGCACGGGATATCGTCACACGCCTGCCCGATGCCGATGACGCGCGCGTGCGTCTCGAACTATCCGGCAACCTGTGCCGCTGCACGGGTTATGTCGGCATCGTGCGCGCGATTCGACGCGTGCTGGATGCGCGCCGTGCGTGCGCGGACGCGCCGGTGCGGCACGCAGTGACCGTCTGAAACCTCGAATACGGACCGACGCACCATGGAAATCGAACAAAGCTTCAGCGTGCCTTATCCTCGCGACGCCGTATGGGCACGCTTTCACGATATGCCCGGCATCGTCGCATGTCTGCCGGGTGCGTCGCTCACGGCGCCCGTCGACAACGGAATGCTCAAGCTCGCGATGACCGTCAAGCTCGGGCCGATCGTGGCGTCGTTCGCAGGCGACGGCGAAATGAAGCTCGATGACGCACAGCATTGCGGCAGCATCACGGGAACCGGCGTGGATCGCAAGAGCGCGTCGCGCGTCAAGGGCGTGGCGTCGTTTGCGCTGGAAGCGTTGGGGGTGCGCGAAACACGCGTCGACGTGAAGGTCGATTACGCGATCAGCGGCAGCCTCGCGCAGTTTTCGCGAGGCGGCATCGTGAAAGAACTGGCCACGCGCATGACGCAAGCGTTCGCGGACAATCTCAAGGCGAAGCTCGACGAAGCGGGAGCGGCGGAGATCGGCGCCGCAGAGCGGGCCGAGCCGGCACCGGAAGTGCAGGCAGTGGCACGTGCGAGCGTGCGCATGCAGCCCGCGAACGCGCCACTCGATGTCGGCAATCTGTTCTGGAAGATACTGTGGTCGCGCTTGCGCGGACTGTTCAGCTTCGCGAGCCGCTGATCATGCGCGCCCATGATGCCAATGCGCTTGCGCTGAGCCGCGTGCATGCGGTGCGTCCGCAATGGCGCGGCGTCGTGGCGGCGCGCGACGCGGTGCGTGTTCCGGACTTCACGCTGCTGCACGCGGGTCCGCCGTTCGACGATCCGTGCAAGCCCTCCGCGCCAGTGCGCTCGTCGGCGATCCTGTGCTGTCTGTACGAAGGCTGGGCGAACGACGAAGCGCACGCAGCGCGCCTGATCGAACAAGGCGAAGTCCGGCTTGAATGTGCGCAGTCGTATGGCGTGGTCACGCCGCTTGCGGCCGTCGTTTCGCCGCGTACGACGCTGGTTGAAGTCGCCGATGCGAACGAGCCCGCCGCGCGCGCGTGGTCGTTGCTCGGCAGCGGCGCGGGTCCGCAGATCCGTTTCGGCAGTCGCGACGTGCGCATACTCGAACGCATGACGTGGCGCGACACCGTGCTCGCACCCGCACTCGATGCAGCGCTCGCACAGGGTTCGTTCGATCTGCTCGCCCTGGCGCGGGCCGGTTTCGACGACGGCGACGATCTCCATGCGCGCACCTCGGGCGCGAGCGCCGCGCTGCGCGCACGGCTCGCCTCCCGCCTGGATCATGCCGAAGTCGACTCGATGCTGGCGCAGACGCCGCTCTTCTTTCTGACGCTCTGGATGGCCGCGTGCGCGCTGATGCTGTCGGCGGCCACGCGCGATGGCCCGTCGGCGTCGACGCTCGTCGTGGCGCTGGCGGGCAACGGCGAGCGCGTGGGCATTCGGCTCGCGGGTGCGCCGGCGCGCTGGATCACTGCCGTTGCGCGCGCGCCAGAAGGCCCACGCATCGATCCGCAACAGCAGACAGCCGCTGCGCCGCTCACGGGCGACAGCGGCGTCATCGACGCGGCGGGTTTCGGTGCACAGGCACTCGCGTTCGCGCCGGAACCTGCGCAAGCGTTCGGGCCGTATCTGCGCACCGGATGGCGCGACGGGCAGGCACGCGTGCATACAGGACCGCATCCCGCGTTCTGGGAACTGCCCGGTGTGCTCGATGCGGCGCGCGTGGCTCACGAAGGTATCGCGCCCCTTGCCGCGATCGCAATGATCGGCGCCGACGGATGCGCGGGCTTGCTGGGGCGCGGCCTTTATACGGCACCGCCTGAACTCTTCGCGCGTGCCGTGACAGAACTCTCAGTGGATGCCGCATGAGCGTAGAGCCTATCAACGATCCCGAGACGCTTGCTGCCGTCGAAGCTGCATTCGATGCATACGAGCGCGCGCTCACGACTAACGATGTTCCCGTTCTCGACACGCTCTTCTGGAACAGCCCGCATACGCTGCGCTTCGGCGCGACGGAAAACCTGCAAGGTTACGATGCGATCCGCTCATTTCGTGCGCAGCGCCCGGGCAAGGGCCTGGTGCGCACCGTCGTCGATCGCTCGGTCACGACGTTCGGCGCGGACTTCGCCGTCGCGAACATCACGTTCGCGCGCACGGGGGAGGTGCGCGTCGGGCGTCAATCGCAGACGTGGGCGCGGATCGACGGCCAATGGCGGGTAGTCGCGGCGCATGTCAGCTGGATGGACCCGTCATGATGCGCAATGATCTGCTGCAACCGGATTTGCACGGGGCATTCGTTGCCGACGGCTTCGATGCGCTGCCTGCCGCCGCGCAGCCGCCGCGCTCGGGCGACAAGCTCGCGCGCCTGCGCCTCGCGGTGAAGGACGTGTTCGATATCGCCGGGCTTCGTACGGGCAGCGGCAATCTCGCGTGGCGCGACGAGCAGCCGGTCGCCGCCAGAACCGCGCTGGCCGTTCGCGCGTTGCTCGAAGAAGGCGCTCAATGGATCGGCAAAACCGTCACCGATGAACTGACCTACAGCCTCGCCGGCGTGAACGCGCACTATGGCACGCCCGTCAATCCCGCCGATCCTGCGCGCATTCCGGGCGGCTCGTCGTCGGGATCGGTGGTCGCCGTGGCGGCAGAGCACGCGGACATCGCGCTCGGCACCGATTGCGGCGGCTCGGTGCGTTTGCCTGCGAGCTATTGCGGCGTGTGGGGCATGCGACCCACACATGGGCGCATCGCGTCGGATGGCTGTCTCACGCTCGCGCACAGTTTCGACACGGTCGGCTGGTTCGCGAGGGACGCACGCAGGCTCGCCGACGTGTTCGAAGTGCTGGCGCAAAGCATCGTCACGGAGCGCGACGAATCGTTCAACCTGCACGTGCCGCGCAATCTGCTCGCCTGCGTCGATGCGCCTGTGTCGGCGCGCTTCGAAGCATTGCTGCCAGCGTTCGGCGACGCGGTGAGCTTCGTCGAGCTCGAGGCGTCGCTTGCTGATTGGGCTCAGGCGTTTCGTGTACTGCAGGCGGCGGAAATCGCGCAACGCTACGGCGTCTGGGCGCGCGAGCACGCGGCGAGCTTCGGGCCCGACGTCGGCGCGCGCTTTGCGATGAGCGGGACCATCACGTGCGAACAGATCGCCGATGCGCAGCGCGTTCGCGTCGACGCGATCCGCACGATGGCCGATGCGCTTGCGCAAGGCACGTACTGGCTCGTGCCGACCGTGCCGGGCATCGCGCCCCGCGCAGATGCTTCAGCGGAGACAGTCGATCACACGCGCGCGCGTTCGCAGCAGATGCTGTGTGTCGCGGGGCTCGCAGGCCTGCCGCAAGTGAGCATGCCGTGGACGCGCTTCGAGGGCGCGCCTGTCGGCTTGTCGCTGATCGGCGCGCGCGGCGCCGATGAAGCTGTGCTGCGCGCCGCACGCGCGGTGCACGAAGCCCTGCGGTAAGTCTCGCGGGACCTTGCCTGGCGATGGATGAGCAACGCGGTTCTCCGATTGAAGCACACCAAAAGGAACGTCCATGACGAAGCACTTGAGCGAAGCGCAGATCGCGCACTTCAAAGAGCACGGCTATGTCTACCCGATGCGCGCGATCAGTGCGGAAGAGGCCGCGCAATATCGCCGCATCATCGAACAATACGAGGCGTCCTCCGGCGAGGACGTCAACAAGACCCTGAAAATCAAGGGTCATCTGGCGCTGCCCGCGATCGTCGAGCTCGCGCGTCATCGCGTGATTCTCGATGCCGTCGAAGACCTGATCGGGCCGGACATCATGCTGTTCGGCGCGTCCATCTTCGCTAAGAATGGACGCGATCCGCGTTATGTGTCGTGGCATCAGGACTCGACGTATTTCGGGCTCACGCCGCATGAAGAAGTGACAGTGTGGGTCGCGCTCACGCCCGCGAACTCGCTGAACGGCGTGTTGCGCGTCTTGCCCGGCTCGCACAGCGGACCTGACTTGCGGCATGTCGAAACCTACGCAAAAGACAACATGCTCGCGAAAGGGCAGACGCTTGTCGGCATCGACGAGAACCTCGCTGTCGAAATGCCGCTGGAGCCCGGTGAATTTTCGATGCATCACGAACGCACTGCGCACAGCTCGCTGCCTAACCGTTCGGATGACAGGCGTATCGGCTTCGCGTTTTTCTATGTGCCGGCGCATGTCCGCTCGGCTTCGGGCCGGCGTCGCGCGACGCTCGTGCGCGGCGTCGACCGCTTCGATCATTGGGACCCCGACACGCTGCCCGAATACGATTGCGATCCACGCTCGATGAGCGAACTCGCGCAAACGTGGGGCAAATACAAGGACGGGGAAGTGAAGCAGGCAGCGGACATGGCCGCGCCGCAATGAATGACGCAGCCCGGAATCGCGCCGCTCGACGCGCTGCGATTCCGGGATCGCCTCAGGCGAACTTCGAGGTCTCGCTCCAGTCGTCGGCCGCGTGGTGCGGCGCGCGAAAACGCGCAAGAAACTGTCGTGCGCGCGGCGTTTGCGGTGCGCTGAAGAACTGCTCGGGCGGGGCGGTCTCGATCACCTGGCCCGCATCCATGAAGACGACGCGGCTCGCCACCTGGCGCGCGAACTCCATCTCGTGCGTCACGATCACCATGGTCGCGCCTTCCTGAGCGAGCGAGCGCATCACGTGCAGCACTTCGCCGACGAGCATCGGGTCGAGCGCGCTGGTGGGCTCGTCGAACAGCAGGATGTCGGGCTTCATCGCGAGCGCGCGCGCGATGCCCACCCGCTGCTTCTGTCCGCCCGAAAGCCGGGACGGAAACGCGTCCATCTTGCCTGCGAGACCGACGCGTTCCAGCAGGCGTTCGGCCTGCGCGCGCACTTCGTCGCGCGGACGGCCGAGCACGTGCAATGGCGCTTCCATTACGTTCTGCAGCACCGTCAGGTGCGGCCACAGCGCGAAGTGTTGAAACACCATGCCGATGCGCGCGCGCGAACGCGCGAGTTCGGCGTCGCTCATCTTGATCGACGAACCTTCGCGCACGCCCATGCGCCGGTTCGACACATGTACCGTGCCCGCGTCGGGAACCTCGAGCCAGTTCACACAGCGCAGCAACGTGGACTTGCCGCAACCCGACGGTCCGAGCAGGCACACAGTCTCGCCTTTGTGCACGGTGAGCGACACGTCGCGCAGCACCTTGTTTTCGCCGAAGGACTTGGAGATGCCGTTGAGTTGCAGGACCGTTTCGGCGCCCGGCCGCACCGCTTCGCCGCAAGGGCTGGACGAATGCCCGGCTGCGTCGGCTGCGCGCATGATGGCGGGCGGGACGTCGTTCGAAATGTTCATGCTCTGCGTTCCTCGGCAAATCTCGAGAGTAAGCCGCTGGCGCTTTCGATCACGAGGCAGATGGCCCAGTACAGCAGCACCGCCGTGATGAACGCGGCAAACGGAATGAAATAGGTCGCCTGAATGCCGTTCATCTGATGCGTGAGTTCGCCGACCGCGATCACGGTGAGGAATGCGCTGTCCTTGACGATCTGCACGAGCTGATTGCCGATCATCGGCAAGGCGACCGTGAAGACCTGCGGCAGGATGATCCGGCGTACCAGGCCGAAGCCATGAAATCCGTAAGCGCGCGCGGCCTCGATCATCGGCGTGGGCAGGCCGGCCCACGCGCCGCGCAATAACTCGGCCATGTAGGCGGTGTTGTAGAGAATCAGCGCGACGGCGCCGGCCCACCAGTTCGACAGACGAATGCCCGCCGTGGGCAGGCCGAAATAGATCAGATAGACGAATAGCAGGAAGGGCGCGCAGCGCATCGCGTCGACATAGAGCGTCGCGAGCCGCGCGATTGCCGGGCGCTTCGACATCAGTGCGGGTGTGAGCAGCGCGCCGAGCACGAGCGACGCGACGGCCGCCACCACAAGCAGGCCGAGCGTGTCGAGCAGGCCGGACAGCACGTCCGCGCGCTGTTGCCAGACGATCAGAAAGTGCTCCGTCATACGCGAGCCTCCACGGGTTGGCGGCGCTCGATCATGCGTTGCGCCTTGACGAGCACGAACACGATCAGCCCGTAAAGCACGAGCGCGAAAACGAAAGGCGGTAACGGATCATAGGTGCGGGCGCCGACGCGCAGCGCCGCGCGCGTGATCTCGACGATGCCGATGACGGCGACTGCGGGCGTCGACTTGATCTGCAAGGTCATCTCGTTGACGAGGCCGGGCAGGCTGGCGCGCCAGATCTGTGGCATCACGATGCGGCGAAAGCGCACGGTACGCGGCATCGCGAAGGCGAGCGCCGCGTCGTATTGATCGCGCGGAAAGTTGATCAGGGCCGCGCGCCAGATCTCGCAGTTGAATGCGGCCGTGCTGATGGTGAGTGCGAGTATCGCGGCGGGCGTCGGATCGAGCGAGATGCCGAACTGCGGCAGCGCGAAGAAGATCAGCAATGTGAGCGTCACGGCAGGACATGAGCGGATGAGGCTCACATAAGCGACCACGATGCGGTTCAGAAACGGTACACGTGCCCACCGGATCAGTGCGAGGCCCAGCCCCAGCGGGACGCCGAACACGATGCTGACGACCGACAGAACCACGGTCGCCAGCGCGCCCTGAGCGATGCTCCAATAGTCGAAGGCGTTCATCGATGCGGGAGCGCGTAGGCGTCAGTTGACCGACTGCGGCATGTCCTTATAGCTCGAACCGAGCCACTTCTGCTGAAGCTGGTACATCTCGCCGCTCTTGCGCAGTTCGAGCAGCGCGGCATCGACCATCTTCAACACGTCGGTGTTGCCCTTTTTCACGGCCCAGGCAATGTAGGTCGGCTTGCCGATCGCCTGGCCGACGGTGAATACGTCCGGGCGGGTCTTGACGAGCGAATTAAGGCTGATTTGCGTGTTGGCGACAGCATCGACACGGCCCACGCCCAGATCCTGATAGGCCTCCGGGTACGACTGGTATTCGACGATCTGCTTGATGCCGTTTCCACCGTGCTTCTTCTTCAATTGCTCGTCGAACAGTTTCAGGTCCGCGAGCATGGCGCTGCCCGTTTCTGCACCGACTACCTTGCCGACGAGGTCGTCGGGACTCTTGATCGGCGATCCTTTTTTGGTTGCATAGAACGTGATGGATTCGCAGGTCGGGGACGCAAAGTCAAAGGTCTTTTTGCGCTCTTCAGTGACAAGCACGGCGGTGAGCGCCATGTCGTATTTGCCCGTGGTCACGCCGGGCAGAATGCCGGACCACGGCATGATCTGCTGTTTGACGTCGACGCCGATCTTTTTCTTGACGAGCGCGAGCAGGTCGTTGTCATAGCCCGTGTTCTTGCCGTCTGCCACGAACTCGAACGGGTTGTAGTCGTCCTCGGTTGCGACGCTCAGATAGCCGCGCGCCTTGATTTCCTCGGCGGTGGCGGCGTGCGCCGCATGAACGATGCCGAACGTTGCGACGAGCGCAAGCGCACAGGTGCGCAGGAACGCGATGCCGGCGCGCTGTGTCGACTGGGCGGAACCGCGGCGAGTAAGACGGACTGACATGAAGAGCCCCTTTGATAGTGGTAGTCATCGCGCGCAACGCTTCCGATGCGCGCGATCACGAAGGATAAATCGCTGATTCGTTCTGGTACTGGCGATTCTGCTTTTGAATATGCAAGGGGTATGCCAACGATCTGTTTCTCTGTGAACGCCGATGCAGCGGCGGGTGAGGTGAGGCAAGCGTACCGGCGAAAATGTGTGGTGCACCACGCATGTTTGAAAAGCTTTGTATTCGTGCATTGGCGCACCGAGTTGCGACATGCAATGCCGGCAACCGGTCTGTTGACGCGACAGGGGAGTCCGTCGTCGACTATCAGATGCGACAACGCGTACGGCGGGCGTCGCTATTGCTGCGGATGCCGGGCGTAACGGTCATGACAGCGGCCACAGCCGTGGGCGTCGACTCTCCGTCGTATTTGGTGCGCCTCTTCCGAAAACCTGACGAGCCGCTGCCGCGTTCTTTCAAAGACCAAGGGTGTTGGGTCGACGAACCCTTGCAGCGCCACCACCGATACGCTTACGGCACTGCACCACAACGGCTTCATAGGTGTTTGAGGACACTGCTCGCCAGCTTGCGCAGTTCATCGAACTGCGTAACGAGTTCGAGGCAAAGAATAAAAGCCAGCATCGCTGAAGGCCCCGGACGACGTTCGATCCATCGCAACGCCGGCGTCGCGTAGCGCACGCGTATAGCATCTCGCGTCATGAGATAGGTGATTCCGATTCCCACGGCGGCGCCCACCAGCAAATCGGTCGGATAGTGAAAGCCGAGATAGGCGCGCGGAAGGCAAATGATTAACACGGTATAAAGAATCGCCAGTACACCGATGCCACGCCACACGAGGAAAATGCCGGTGGCGACAGCCATCCATAGCATGGCGTGATCGCTTGGGAAGGAACTCCAGGTTGTCAGCAGTGCCTGCTTGATATCACTATCGGCAAAGTGCAGATGCAGTTCGGTGCTATAGACAGGGCGCACTCTGAACGGCAGCCAGTGGGTCAGCAGTCTTCCGACGAAGAGCGCCATGAGACCGCTCAGAAGCGTCGCGAGAACCATTTCCCGCCGCCATTCGCGGCGCTCGTCCTGTTGAAACCACATCCACCACAGCACGGGAATGAGAACGAGACCTTTGAAGGTATAAAGGTCAGCAATGGCTTCTATGAATCGGGTCGTTAAATCGGCGAAGTGTATATTGGACAGATATGTTTCGATTGACGAATCGAAGCTATTCACGGTGGGCAAGGAACTGAGCTGGTCGCGTTGGCGCTAGCATAGCTCATAAATCGCGCAGCATTTCAGATGCTTACATACACTGACAATTTTTACTGCGCGGTTTATCGACAACTTTCACTAACGGCTTACTGCGCGAGTTTCCCTTTGGAAAGGCATCTGGGGCAGAGCAGTGCACACGTGGACACCATCGCAGTCGATGATCCGGCATGTCCATTCTCCTTTAAACCTCAGTGCGCCTGAGCAGATAATCGAGTCCGCCGACGCGATACCACCGATATCCATACGGCTCGAGCACGACCGTATGCCGACCGTTATCGTCTGACCTGCTATGGTCGTCGGAGAGAAGATTAATCAACGTGTCTCTACCCGGCTCGTTGCGGCGCAGGCGAAACCGTACGGTGCACGCCTCGGCGCCGAAGTTATGCACGAAGAGGACGGAGTTGTTGCGCCAGTGATAAGTCAACCCGAGCACATCGGTGCGCGATGTGCGCAATACTTCGAACTCTCCCCAACTGACCTCCGGCACTTCCCGGCGCATGCGGATCATTCGCTCTGTCCAGTTGAGAAACGATTGCGGGTCGCGCCGCTGCTTCGCTACATTGACCCGATCGAAACCGTATGGCCCATCGGATATCACGGGAATGAGCGGTTTCGGATGCTTCGTGAAGCCAGCCTGCGGCTCATTCGACCATTGCATCGGTGTGCGGGCGCACTCGCGTTCGGGCCGGCGCAGATCGTCGCCCATGCCGATTTCATCACCGTAACGGAATACGGGTGTGCCCGGCAAACTCAGCATCAGGCTATAGGCGAGTTCGAGGCGACGTCTGTCGCCCGCTAGCATCGGCGCAAGCCTGCGGCGAATGCCGCGCCCGTAAAGTTGCATGTCGGGATCGGGCCCGAACGCCGCGAAGACGGCCGAACGCTGTCCCGGCGTGAGACGACCCAGGTCGAGTTCGTCGTGATTGCGCAGGAACACGCCCCATTGCGCAGTGGCGGGCCGGGGCTTCGTCGCGAGGAGCGCGGTTATCAGTGGTTTGGTATCGCCGGTCGCAAGCGTGTAGAAAGTGTTCTGGTTGACCTGGAAGTTGAACATCATCGGCAGCCGCTCGCCTTCGTCGCCGAAGTACTCAAGGTCCGTGTTGGGCAGCACATTCGCTTCCGCCAGAATAATTGCGTCGCCTTCGCGCCACTGCAGGAATTCCCGGAAGGTTCGCAACATGTCGTATTGCTCGACCGGCTTTCGAACCTTTGAACCCTTCCTGGCGATCACGAAGGGTACGGCGTCCATGCGAAAGCCGGACACCCCGAGCTGAATCCAGAATCCCATGATCTTCAGCAATTCGGCCTGTACATGTGGATTGGAAGTATCGAGGTCCGGTTGAAAATCATAGAAGCGATGGAAGTACCAGCGCTTTGCGCGCTTGTCGAAGGTCCAGGTCGACTTCTGCACGCCCGGAAACGCGACGCCACGGTTTGCGTTGGGTGGCTTGCTATCTGACCAGACGTACCAGTCGCGATATTTCGAACCGGGATCGCTGCGTGCTTCTTTGAACCACGGATGCTGGTCGGACGTGTGATTCACCACGAGGTCGATGATGACGCGCAAGCCCCGCTCGGCGCACGCGTGCGTGAACTCCGCGAAATCTCCGAGCGTGCCGTATTTCGGATCGACGTTGTAGTAGTCGCTGACGTCGTAGCCGTTGTCGCGACCGGGCGACGGATGGAAGGGCATGAGCCAGATGGTTGTCACGCCAAGCCCTTGCAGATAATCGAGCCTGCGCATGAGCCCCTGGAAGTCGCCCACGCCATCGCCATTTGCGTCCATGAACGTGCCTACCGAAAGGCAATAGATGATGGCGTTCTTGTACCAGAGGTCGTTGAGCATGTCATCCGCGCAAGGCGCCCAGACAATCGATCGGGAAGGGGAACAGCAATGTCGGAGCTGGCATGGTGGCAACGCGGCGTGATCTATCAGATCTACCCGCGCTCGTTTCAGGACAGCAACGGCGACGGCATCGGCGATCTGCCCGGCATCAGCGCACGCCTCGACTACCTCGCGGCGCTAGGCATCGATGCCGTGTGGATCTCTCCTGTTTACCCGTCACCGATGGCCGACTTCGGCTACGACGTCGCAGACTACTGCCACGTCGATCCGATGTTCGGAACGCTGGACGACTTCAAGCAATTATTGGACCGCGCACATCGGCTCGGACTCAGGGTACTGCTGGATTTCGTACCTAACCATTCGTCTGACCGGCATCCGTGGTTTGAGGAGAGCCGCTCGTCGCGCGATGATCCGAAACGGGACTGGTATTTGTGGCGTGATCCGGCGCCCGATGGCGGGCCGCCCAACAACTGGTTGAGCCGTATGGGTGGTTCGGCGTGGGAATGGGACGGCACGACGCGGCAGTACTACTACCATGCGTTTCTGCGCGAACAGCCGGATCTGAACTGGAGAAACCCGCAAGTCCGGCGCGCGATGGACGACGTGCTGCGCTTCTGGCTGGAGCTCGGCGTAGACGGCTTTCGTGTGGACGTGCTTTGGCTGCTGATCAAGGATGCGCAGTTTCGCGACAATCCTCCCAACACCGCATACCGGTTTGGCGAGCCGGACCATCATCGGCAATTGCAGCGATACACCGAGGATCAGCCGGAAGTCCACGACATCGTGCGCTCGATGCGCGCCACGCTGCGCGAGTACGGTGAGCGTGTGCTGATCGGCGAAATCTACCTGCCCGTTCCGCAGCTTGTGAAGTACTACGGCACGGCTGGCGATGGTGCGGACATGCCGTTCAACTTCCAGTTGCTCAACGCGAGATGGTCGGCCGGTGAGATTGCCCGCATGATCCAGGACTACGACAGCGCCTTGCCCGAACACGCGTGGCCCAACTGGGTACTGGGAAATCACGACAATCCGCGCGTCGCGTCACGGATCGGCGCGTCGCAGGCGCGCGTCGCCGCCGTATTGCTCTTGACGCTGAGAGGTACGCCGACGCTTTACTACGGCGACGAGATCGGCATGACAGACGGCGTCATCGCTTCGGATGAGATTCAGGACCCGGCAGAGCGTCGGCAACCCGGCATGGGACAGGGGCGCGATCCCGAGCGCACGCCCATGCAATGGGATGGCGCACTGCCCAATGCGGGCTTCACGGAGGGGCGACCGTGGTTGCCCATTGCGTCGACCGCGAGCGTGCGCGAACAGCTTGGCGACCCGTCGAGCATGTTGTCTCTCTACCGGCGCCTTCTGGATTTGCGGCGCGGTCATGTGGAACTCGTGCAAGGCACGATAGAGAATGTTGCCGCCTGCGGCGACGTGCTGACTTATGAGCGGCGATATCGCGATCAACGTGTTTTCATCGCGCTGAACATGGGCAGCGAAGATGCAATTATGGAAGCGCCAGCGGGCGTCGTGCTGCTGTCGACAGTGACATCTCGCACCGGTCAAGCCATTGGCGAGGGCATCACGCATCTCGCGCAAGGCGAGGCGCTGGTCGCGTCTGTCCGAACGTGAGGGCCGCTATCAAGCGGCGGCGAAAACTGGATATCGAACGCCTCGCTGCCGTTATCGATGAGCGACAACCTTCGATTCGTCAGTCTTGATTCCAGCTTCGCCGTCGGGTTAGTTGGCAGCCGTCCAGGCACAATGTATGCGGGCATCGAGGATGCGGCGGGCGCCGAGCCCGCTTTCCGTACAACGGTCAGGACGCGTCTTTACAAGAGATACGTGCCTGAGTAACTCCAGCCGTAGTGCAGTAAAGCGGCAGATAGCGCCTCTCTTCGCGTTGAGGGGACTAGCATCGTTTTGGAGTTACATCATGAAGGTCCTATTAGCCGCCTGGCAAGCGCTCTGCCTGGCCGGTAACATGTCTCTATCCGTGGCGGCGTTTCTCCTGTGGTTGGCAGTTGCTGCAGTATCTGGCTGGATGCTCGCGCATGTGCCCGACGTCTGGCATGCATATCTCGAGAACCAGTCGGGCACGACCTTCGATGTCGCCGCCTTCGCGTGCTACGCCTGCGTTGCCGGCGCGCTCTTTCTCTGGTTTTCCTGCGGCGTCCTGCGAATGCTCGCCGACGCATATATGGAAATCCGGCTCTCCGCGCGCAAGCGTCGCTCACGACGGGCAGTCTCCACCATACGGCGCCATCAGCCGGTAGCGGCCGAGGCGTCTGTCCGCACAGATAGTCGGCCCGCCGGTGCAGCGACGAAAAACGGTGCGGGACGTTAGCCGATCAATGCGTCGTCATCGGCCGCGGTGAAGTCGATGGCCACGCGATGCGTTGCATCAATTGCCCGCGGGGATCAGCAAAACGGCATGCGCGATACCGTTGACCTGGGCCACACCGACAATCTGCCCAGTGTCGCTAATAGCATTCGCTCTCACCAATATAAGACCGGAACGAGTACTTAGTAGATCGTTTAGATCTTTCATATTGCTGTTATGGTACAGGAAGGCGCGGCTGGTACCGTCGGCCATGATGCAGTCGCCAACGACGTCGCCACGTACGTTGATGCTCCAGGCCTCGCTGTCGGCGCAACCGGTCAGCGTGCCGAGGTCGGTCATGTGCCCGCTTGCCGGATAGAGGAACGCACGGTTCTGTCCCGCTGCATTACGGCTGAAGCCGACGACGTCGCCGCGTGCATTGATCGCGGTCGCGCGGCTGGAAGACCCGCCTGGCAGCGTGCCCAGATCGGTCATGCGGCCGCCCACGGGGTAGATAAATGCATGTGAACTCGAATCTACTGTGTCGGCATAACCGACGACATCACCCCTGTTATTAATGCCCGACGCGCTGCTCGATGCACCACCCGCGAGGATTCCCAAGTCAGTCATACGACCGCCGGCCGGAAGCAGGAAGGCATGATTTACGGTGTCACCCGGCTCGCCAATATCAGCAAATCCGACGATGTCGCCGGCGCGATTGATGCCCGTCGCGTAACTGTTTAATCCGCGTGCAAACGTTCCCAGATCGGTCGTTCGGCCTTCGGCGGAATACAGGACCGCATGGACAGTGTGGGTGGCTGTCTCACTGTGCCCCACTGCATTGCCGAGTGCGTTAATGCCCGTCACCCGGTTGAATGAGCCGCCGGGCAACGGGGATAAAGCAGTGATGTGCCCATGCGCTGCGTGGCGATACGCGCGGACGGCAAAGCTGTCGCCGACGATGTCGCCGCGTTCATTGATGCCGGTTGCGGCCCCATCCGTGAGTGGCCCAAGATCGGTGACGCTGTAAGCAACGGGTTCGGCTAAGGCGCCATGTAGTTGACACACCAGAGTGATGCAGCCGGTGATACACCATTTAAACATTGCACGCCGCATGGTCGGTCTTCCGTTGTGGCATCGTTCCTGGTGCAGGCCTATTGCGTTTGCTGCCGTCCGTTGTTCGCCTTTCCTTTCAAGCGACTTTTCAAGCAAGCCTATTCTGGACGCCTGTTAGCGGTCTCCGTGATTCGCGCATTTCGCGTTCATTACTCGCGCTGCGAATAGTTGTACGGATACTTCATGTTCAAACGTGTCGGCGTGCCGTACAAGTAATACTCATTTACATCCTCACCGTGAGGGCGGCGCCCGCCCAAGTACGGCCGCCTTTCTCCAAGGTACCTGGTTGGTGCGCGCGTCCATCGTTCACCGGACACATGCGACGCCACCGTAACATCGATACCGCGGCGTCCCCGCGTCGTCACCTGCTGATTCTGGTGATCTTTGTCCCTCTTAAGGACGATCCCAACATCAACCCGCGTTGATCGAAAACAGTTGCGTAGACTTCGGACTTTATGGTTTCAGTGTTCAGGTTTTTCGCCATCCCTTCGTCGATGACCACGACAGTCGGCCCCACCCCGATTTCGAAATCTTTGCTTGTTTTAAAGTTGTTGAGTGCTGCGTCTGTCATGAAAAGCATGGCATAGGCGTATTGCTGCACACCTGCCTGAAATCCATAAGAAACGGAGGTCGTCGCATAGTATCCCGTCACCTTGCCGCCTTCGATCAGTTCACCGGAACCGTGTGAGACGCCTGCAAGAAATCCTGCGCGTGTGACGTTCGGAAATATCAGAACGCCCTTGGCTCGGTGAGCAAGAGCGTCCATGTTTGGATGGGTCGACACAAGAGCGAAGAGCGCGGCTCTGGAGTCGGCGTCCATCACTCTGGTGGCACTCGTGGGTTGTATCGTGGGAGGTGGTGCAACAGCCAGCGGTTGTGCGGGTTCCGAGGACGCTTCCGTGGTACCCGTTGAACTCGGGGTGGTGCACGCTGCCATCAACGTCAGAGCTGAAACAATGGCAAGCTTCGTAACAGTTTTCGGCATGGTACACACTCCTTCCGATTTAGCCACGGGCTCAATGCGCCCCGATCTGTAAGTACGACAAGACGAAGTTTGGTATCTCTTTAGCTCGAGCACTATTCATCTTTAGTCTTATATGCCAATGATCCAATGAATCGATGAGGTGCCAACAATTCGTTAACAAGACCGATAAACTGCGAACTTTTTTCGACCGCAACTGCAGCAAGAGGCCACAGAAAAGCGGGGGAGGCGTTTCATGTCATCGGTTACGTGGAAAAACTACCGGCATGCCGGAAAATCGACCTATGATCATTGGAGAATTTGCTGATCGAGATTCGCGGTTGCTGCGTTCGCATTGATAGTTGAAAGCTTGAGAAGGACGCTGCGGCAATTGCATCCGCCCCGTGTGTGTGACCATCCTGGTAACTCAAAAAACAAGTCACGGTTAAACGCAAGGAGAACGTCATGCTTAGCTCCCCAGCGAACTGCCACGACCCGACCGCGCCCAACGGCGAGCGAACCGGCGTCATCGGTTCCATTCGCAGGAAAATTGACACCGGTATCGTACAAAAGATGTTTGCAAACAAAACGATTCTGTTGTCGTCGGCGGTCACTTCGGGGCGAGTTTCTCACCGGTCCAGCGCACGATTTCACTGGCCAGGATGGGGGAGCGGAAGAAAGCAGCCCGGCAGTACGACGATGCGAGCCGAACTGCTGGACAGTTTGCCGATAGCAGTGGTTGCGCTCGATGAGCGAGACACAATTGCATATGCGAACGCGGGCGCAATCGAACTATTCGGCTATCAGGGGAGGGACATGCGTGGCATGCCGGCGGGCGTCCTGTTCCCTGCAACACGCGCTGATTCGCTGCCGTCAGTTCACAGGGGTCTGGCTGCAAGCGACGATCGCGAGAGAAGTGCAATAACGGTCGCCGCCAGGAAGGCAAACAATGCAGAATTTCTTGCGGAATTGACGGCCAACGCATGTGATATTGACGGGGTTCATGTACGCCTGATCATCATTGTCGATCGCAGTGAACGGTACGAGCTATACCGTAGCGCACAGGAACTGGCGCATCTCGCGCGCGTTTCATCGCTCGGTGAAATGGCGGGATCGCTTGCGCATGAACTGAATCAGCCTCTTACGGCAATATTGAGCAACGCACAAGCGGTACAGCACTTTATCGAAAAAGACCCGATCAACCTTCGTGAAGTACGGGAAACCTTGCAGGACATTGTCGCTGACAACTGTCGCGCAAGTGAAATCATTCGACGAATCCGTTCGTTGGTCAGAAAGGGAGAAGTTGAAAATCACAGCCTGGATATGGGCAATCTGATTCGCGAGGTGGTCACGCTGGTACATAGCGACGCGATCGTTCGCGGCATCAAGACGAAGATACATATCGACGATCACCTTCCGCCCGTGCGCGGTGACAAGGTACAGCTCCAGCAGGTTCTACTCAACCTCCTCCTGAATGCCTTCGAGGCCGCGTGCGACAGTCCGCGCTCCGATCGCACGGTAGCGCTCGACGTCGTACCGGACGGGGGGGAACGCGATCCTGATCGCCGTGCGCGATCGGGGTCCCGGGATGACGGTGGACCAGCTCGACACAATCTTCAAGCCGTTTGTTACATCGAAGCCGAACGGATTGGGACTCGGCCTCTCAATCAGTCGCAAGATCGTGCTGATGCACGGAGGGTCGATCTGGGCAGAAAGCGACCCGGACTGCGGTGCCACTTTCTATGTCAATCTTCCAGCTGGGCGCACTGCGGGTAAATCCCCGGCGTGCGATGAATCGTGAACTGCGCAAAACGGGTGTTCATCGTCGACGATGACGGACTTGTTCGTCGTGCTCTATGTCGACTTCTTGGCGCGATGGGCTATGAGGCGGAAGCCTTCGATACCGCCCAGTCGTTTCTGGACAATGCCGATCTCGCGGCTGGGCCAGCCTGCCTCGTCCTGGATCTGCAGCTTCCTGATATGAGCGGCCTCGAAGTGCAGCGCCGGCTAGACATGAGACTACCTATCGTCTTCATTACCGGCCACGGCGACATCGGCAAAAGCGTCGATGCGATGAAAGCTGGGGCCACCGATTTCCTGACCAAACCGATCGATGGCGGAGTGTTGGTCGAAGCGATAAAACGGGCGCTATGTCACGCGAAGAAGGCGTTCGACGATCGCCGTGAACAGGAACATATTCAATCGCGCCTGGCAACGCTTACCCCGCGAGAACGGGAAGTGATGACCCATGTCGTCGCTGGTCGTTTGAACAAGCAGGTGGCCGACAACCTCGGTATTGCAGAGGCGACGATCAAGATACATCGTGCGCGGGTGATGACAAAGATGCAGGCAGAATCACTGGCTGATCTGATCCATCTCGTGGACAAGGCAGGCGAGCGGGCATTCGCGAACCCTGCCCCTCGGGTCTAGAATCAGGGCAGCCGGTAACCTTATTTTGAAGCGTGTTCTTATGTCATGAGAGGTCGACGAAAATGTCGATCCGCGATCAATGCAAAGCACGAGCCCATATGTTGCAATAGTGGACGATGACGCCTCGGTGTGCCGGGCGATCAGGCGCCTGCTTTTATCGATCGATATCGAAGCCGACATCTTTATCAGTGGCGAGGAATTTTTGAGTGCGTGGTCAAAAAAGCCGGCTCGCTCGCCCGCGTGCGTGCTTCTCGACATTCATATGCCAGGGAAGAATGGGTTGGAGATACAACGGCAATTGTCTGGCAGTGGGATTTCGGTGATTATCATGACGGCGTTTGACGAAATCGGGCTACATCAACAAGCACTCTGTTCGGGCGCGGCAGGATATCTTCGAAAGCCGTTTTCTGAGTCGATACTTTTGAGTACGGTGAAGACTGCGTTGCAGGAGGCCGCTTCTTCGGAAACAAAAATCTAAAGATCTTCGCGGGCGCGAGGCGCCTCCCGTGCGACTTCCAATACAGCGATCCCCTCGCGGCCTCGTGCTGCACCATAAAGAGATTTTCAGATCTTAGATGCTCGCATATTAAAAGCTAATGTACTGAATAGCCCGGCAGAATATGACATCTCGGGTATTGCGGGTATCAGACCATGGTTCTATAGCGCTGTCTCCGTGGCCCGCATAATCTTCCAAAGGTAGTGATAGCGCGGCCTGCGCACCTGACAGGGAGCTTGAGATGCTCGGATTTGAACTCGGGTTCTGGGATTACGTGACATTTGCCACGGCATTCCTCGCTGGCGGTGCCGGCATTCTCACCTACATCTGGATTGCGGGCTTGCCGGGACGCATTGCGTTGGCCCGCCACCATCCGGAAGCCGAAGCGGTGAAGCTCATGGGATGGGCAGGACTGCTGCCCACGATCTTGCCGTGGATTCAGGCATTCATTTGGGCCTTCAAACCTACGGACGTCATCGATATCCGGCGTTTCCCACGCGAGGAAGCTCGTGCGATCGAGGAGGAACACGCACGCCTGAGGGGCGTGGCTCCTCCCCCACCCAAAGAACCCCGAAGCGATGCACGGCACACAGACGATAGCAAAGCTAAACGCTGAGGGAGGCAATGCATGCTACTCGGATTTGTACTGCTATTCGCCTATGGCTTCGTCGTCTGGCTGGTTTTCTTCAAGTTCCGTTGGCTCAGGTTCACCATTGGCTGGGGCTTCTTCTCCACGTTCTTCGTGCTGCATCTTGGCATCATATTTCTGGTGGGGCTGCGCTACGTCACTCCCGCGTCAACAGAGGCGCGCGTCATCCAGCACACGATCCAGCTCACGCCGCGCCTGTCGGAGCCGACACTCGTCACGGCCGTACTCGTGCAACCCAATGTTCACGTCAAACAGGGAACACCGTTGTTCCAGTTCGACCGGCGCGTATACGAGGACAAAGTGAAGCAGTTGGAAGCGCAGCTCGCGCAAGCGAAGCAGAACGTACTGGTAATGAAATCCGACGTTCAGGTGGCAACCGAGAAGATCGACAGGCTGAAGAGCGAACTCGAGTACGCCAATTACCAGGAGAAGCTCTCTGCCTCCCTGGCGAAGCGGGGCGCGGGACCAGAGGAGGATGCGCAGAAGTGGCACGCACAGGTAGCGGCGAATATCGCTGCAATCAAGGAAGCGCAGGCTGAGAAAGAGCGTGCGCTGCTCCAGTTCCAATCCGAAATCGGCGGCGTGAATACCACGGTGTCGTCGATCGAAGCCGAACTCGATCAGGCGCGCTTTTACCTCGACAACACCCTGATGGTCGCTCCGGAGGATGGCTACATCATCAATCTGCAGGTGCGGCCCGGGATGGTGTCGGGCGACATTCGCTTCGGCGCGATTGCATCGTTTGTCTGCGATGCCGATCGTTTCGTTTTGGCGCAATTCTTCCAGGAGAATCTGAAGTATGTGAAGCCGGGGCAGCCGGTAGAAGTCGCATTGGATCTCTATCCCGGGCAGATCTGGCCAGGCAAGGTCGCGGCAATCTGGCAAGGAAGCGGCGCGGGACAAATGCTCCCAAGCGGTGCGTTGCCGAATTTCAACGCTGTACCTGGTGAGACCCCACAAGGACAGTTCGCGGTTGCAATCACACTCGACGATCCTGACCAGACCAAATTCCCGATCGGTACGCAGGGGCGTGCAGCCATCTACACGAGCGCGGGCAGCAGCTTCGACGTACTACGTAAAGTCGCGATCCGGTCCTACACGTGGTACAACTGGCTGTATCCATTTTCACCATGATGCGCGCGCGGTCATTAAACGTTGTGCTGGTTGCAGCGCTGACCGCCGGATGTGCGTTGGCGCCGCCACCGCAGCATAGTGAGCTCGTGGACGAGGCCTTGCCCAAAGGCACGAGCATCCCGCCGGCCTGGGCATCGGATGCGAATGCCGACCCAGTTGACGACGGCTGGTTGAAATCACTAGACGATCCAATACTCAATGCGATCGTCGCTGAAGCGCTCGCCAACAACCTCGATTTGCGGCAGGCGGCCGACCGTGTGACGATCGCGCAGCAATCTGTCATTGTCGCGGGCGCACAATTGTGGCCGCAGATCGGTGCAGCAGCAGGCGGGCGAACCACGCATGACTTCGACCACAACAACGACTCGAATACCTCGATCGTTTTGGGCACTGTCGCGTGGGAAATCGATGTCTGGGGCAAACTGCGCGCCCGGCGAGCCGCGGCGGTGGCGGGGTATGAGGCGACAGCGCTTGATTACGCGTACGCGCGACAGTCCCTGGCCGCAACGGTGGCGCAGGCGTGGTACCTCGCGATCGAAGCGAGACAGTTGCTCGCACTCGCTGAATATTCGGTCAATATCTATGTCCAGTTGCTTGACCTCGTTTCGACACGGCGCTCTGCGGGCAAGGATTCGGACCTCGACGTGGCCGACATGCGCGCCAAACTCGAAACGGCCCGCAGTTCCGTCGAGGCCGCACGCCAGTCCTATGGCGACTCAAGGCGCGCGCTTGAGGTGCTGCTCGGCCGCTATCCGGCCGCCGAAATCGACGTCGCGACAACCTATCCTCTCTTGCCACCCCCTCCAGCGGCTGGGCTGCCCGCAGCCTTGCTCGAACGGCGACCCGACCTCATCGCTGCCGAGCGTGAGGTGCTGGCCGCATTTCGTCAGGAGGAAGTGGCGAAGCTGGCGCTGCTGCCTGATTTCTCTTTCTCGTTTACGGGTGGACGGCTCGGTGATCCCCTCTTTTCCTTAATGAGCCTCAATCCGTGGCTGGTGACCGCCGCGATCGGCGCATCTATTCCGATCTTTACGGGCGGTGCGCTGCAAGCCGAGGTCAAGATTGCGACTGCGCAACAGCAACAGGCAGTCGGTCACTACGGCAGCGTTGTGCTAGTCGCATTTCGCGAGGTTGAGGATTCTCTCGCTAATGAGGTGCTGCTGGCGAAACGATTGCCACTCGAAAAGACCGCTGTCGACGCGCGCACCGAAGCCGTGCGAATCGCGACGTTGCAGTACAAGGCGGGTCGCCGAGACCTCTTATGGGTCTCGAATTTGCAGACGGCTGAGCTGGACAGCCAGGCGGCCCTCATCAAGTTATGGGGCCTGCAGCGCAGAAACCGCATTCGCTTGTATCTCGCGCTCGGGGGAAGCTTCGACTCGACGCCGTCGAAAGCGGTATCGCAGTGACGCGTAGCGCAGACGTTGCATTTGCTGCATAGGCACCGTCGATGACTGACTATCGATCAGCAGCGTAATTCGGCTCAGCGGTCATGTCCTGACGAAGTCAGTAGTACTTTGTGCGCGACGCTTTGAGCCTGTGCGAAGCCCACAACCCGTCCGTCGCCCCACAATGCCGTCGCGCTCTTCGGCCCTCATTGGCGCTCGTCGCTGCACCATGCGCGAGTGCACCGGCGTCCAGGATAGCTCAGCTGCTTGTCAACGCGACAAGTTTGGCAGACCTACCTTAACCGGGCAGCAGTGCTCGTCGAGGGTATCTCACCAAAGTCTTATATCGAAACGGGTTATGGCGTTCTAGTGTTTAAGGGTGTCCCGGAACGCATGGATGCCATGGTGCTCTTACTGGACCCTCCGCCATGACTAGACAGAAGCCGTTTGTTGCGGTAGTCGACGACGATACCTCGGTGAATCGCGCGATCCGGAGACTACTGCGCTCGATGGGCGTTGCTGCGGATAGATTTCGCACCGGAGACGAACTGTTGGAGACGATGCGCTCCATTCCTTCATATCGTCCGGGATGCGTAATCCTCGATGTTCAAATGCCGGGCACGAACGGACTGGAAATCCAGCAACGCCTCGTGGCGTTCGGGGCTCCCGTTATTTTCACGACGTCCCACGAAGGTGTCATCGAACGTGACAAGGCGCTGGCGGCGGGTGCGATTGCCTATATCAGAAGGCCATTCGATGACGAGTTGTTTATCAAGGCAGTGCGCGCAGCATTCGCATCAGCACGCAAATAGCGATATTGCGGGCAGGAAGAGAGTGATGGTGCAGCGCTAACGCTATAGCAAGGGATCACACGGTGTTCTTGCGAAGCGTTATCGAAAATTTGACGGGTGTCGCGTCATAAATCGAGGAGTTTTCTCATTTGTGATCGGAGAATGTGTCATGAAAAGATTCCTGCGTTCCATTGTGTCAATTCCTGCTTTGCTGATTGCCTTAGGGTGTTCGACCGAGCAGATGTTGTCTTCAGGAGGTGGAGACCCGCAACTCGAGCAGGCCGCGCGTACGGAACTGGATAAGCTGTATAGCACGACGCCCAAGGCGAAAGAGCTTCAGGGGCATGCCAAAGCGGTTCTGATATTCCCGACCATCTACAAGGCGGGCTTCCTCGTTGGCGCACAGGGAGGAAACGGTGTCATGTTCGATTCCTCCGGAAAGGTGCTCGCATACTACAACGCGACTGCTTTTTCATATGGGCTTCAGGCGGGTGCGCAGGAGTTCTCTGAAGCGATGTTCATGATGAACCAGGACGCAATCAACTACCTCCAGACAAAGAGCGACGGTTGGTCAGTGGGTGTTGGGCCAAGTGTCGTCGTCCTGGATGACGGGGCTGCGAAAGCATTGACTACGACTACGATGCAGTCGGATGTCTATGCGTTTCTGTTTGCACAGGAAGGATTGATGGCCGGCATGGGGGTGCAGGGCCAAAAGATATCGAGGCTCGGACGATAAAGGCGACCAGATGCAAGACAGGGTGGAGAGCATATGGTTACCTTCTTTTTGTACACCGGGTCGTCAAGCAGGTGGGACAACGCGATCGGAAAAGGAAAAAAAGCCGAGCGCACGGTGGTGGCCGCGAGTAGGCAGGAACCTCGCGGCGACACGGGAGTGCAGGCATGAGCAGCGCTCCCCTCATTGCCTGTCACCAGTGCGATCTGTTGCAGCGCCAATCCCCTATCGAGGACAACGGCGCCGCTCGCTGCAGGCGCTGCGGTGCGCCGCTGTACCGCAGCCGTCCCGGTGGACTCGAACAGACGCTCGCGTGCACGTTGGCAGCGCTGGCGACGTTTGCGCTAGCGAATGCGTATCCCGTCGTCGGGCTGTCAGTCAATGGGACGCTTGTTGACACCACATTGCTTGGCGCCGTGCTGGATCTCTACCATGATGGCGTGTGGCCAATCGCAGGTCTGGTTTTTCTGACCACGCTGTTCGTGCCCTTGCTCGACATGCTCGCGTTGCTGTACCTGCTAATGCCGCTGCGTTTCGGCGTCACTCCCCACAGACCCGACATTGCCTTTCGCCTGTTACATCTGGTCGAGCCCTGGTGCATGACGGAAGTATTGATCTTGGGATTGCTGGTAGCGCTGGTCAAGCTTTCGGTCATTGCCACAGTCGTGCCAGGAATTGGACTGTACGCGTTCGGCGTGCAGATGCTGCTGCTCGCCGCGATGTCCTCGCGTTTCGAACCACGCGATATCTGGTTGCGGATCAGTGCGATCAGGAAGTCTGGCGCAACGGCATGTTGGACACCATCCACCGCTTCGGCATCGACCGCGTCTTCAGCCGGCCTTTATGTATGCCATCAATGTGGACTGCTGTCGGCTGCTGCCCGGCTGCATTCGGCGCATTGCCCGCGTTGCCGCGCGCATCTGCATTTCCGCACGCCCGGCAGCATCAGCCGCACATGGGCGTTTCTGCTGGCGGCTGCCGTCCTGTATGTGCCTGCCAACGCGCTGCCGGTGATGGAAACGAGCTCGATATTCGGTGCGGAGAAGGACACGATACTGAGCGGTGTGGTCTACCTCTGGGTATCCGGGTCATGGCCGCTAGCGATCATCGTGTTTGTCGCGAGCATTGCTGTGCCGATGCTGAAGATCATCGCGCTCGTCTTTCTCGTGGTGACGGCTCAGCGTCGCTCGCGATGGATGCAAAGACGCAGGGCGCGCATCTATCGCATCGTCGAACTGGTAGGACGTTGGTCGATGCTCGATATTTATGTCATCACCATGCTGGTGGCGCTCGTCCAGTTCAACGCGTTGGCAACAATTCAGGCAGGGCCGGCTGCAATTGCTTTTGGCGCAGTTGTCGTGCTGACTATGTTTGCAGCGATGTCATTCGACCCGCGGCTGACGTGGGACACCACTGAGGCAGATCATGGACAAGCCGCCCCAGTCTCACGTCGATGATCCGCAGGAACCTGGCGGGCCGGACTTCCCCGCTGTGGAGACGGTCCCTCGGGCCCGCTGGCGCGTGCAGCTGGTGTGGCTCGTGCCGCTTGTCGCCGTTCTGATCGGCGGCTGGCTTGCCATCAAGGCTGTACTCGAACAGGGACCGACCGTCACGATCAGCTTCAACACGGGCGACGGGCTGGAGGCGGGCAAGACCAAGATCAGGTTCAAGAACGTCGAAGTCGGTACAGTCAAGAGAGTGGTGTTATCGGATGACCATACCCGCGTCATCGCGACAGCCGAGATGACCAAGAACGCGTCGGACATGCTGGTGGACGATTCTCGCTTCTGGGTCGTTCGACCGCGCGTTTCGGGCGGCACCGTCTCCGGACTGGGCACGTTGTTGTCGGGCTCGTACGTCAGCATGGACCCCGGCAAGTCGAAAGTCGTGCGGCACGACTTTATCGGTCTCGAGACGCCGCCCGTCATCGCGACGGGCGAGTCAGGACGTGAGTTCGTGCTCAAAGGTGAAGACATGGGATCGCTCGACGTCGGCTCGCCGGTCTTCTTCCGTCGCCTGCAGGTCGGCCAGGTGACGTCATACAATCTCGACCCCGATGGCAAAGGCGTCACGCTGCACGTCTTCGTCAATGCGCCCTACGACCGATACGTGACGAAGGGCACGCGATTCTGGCAGGCGAGCGGCATTGACGTGTCGCTCGGTGCGGAAGGTGTTCGCGTCAACACGGAGTCGCTTGTTTCGATTCTCGTCGGTGGACTGGCCTTCCAGACGCCAACGGAATCCGCCACCACCGAGCAGGCCGCCGCGCGCAGTGAATTTGTCCTGTACCCGGACCGTGCCGAAGCGATGAAGCATCCCGACCGGATCGTCGTTCCGTACGTATTCAACTTCAAGGAATCCGTGCGGGGACTCGTCGTGGGTGCGCCCGTCGAATTCCGGGGCATCCCCGTCGGCGAAGTGACGGCCATCAACACGCGCTTCGATCGCGCAAGGAACGAGTTCAGCATTCCCGTCGAAGTGCATCTATATCCAGAGCGCTTTACGTCGCGTTATGCATCGGGAGAGAGAGGCGGCAGGCTCACGTCCCAACCGGAGAAGCTCGCACAGATACTCGTGGACCGGGGTTTGCGCGGGCAATTGCGCACGGGCAGTCTGCTGACGGGGCAGCTGTATATTGCGCTGGACTTCTTCCCGGACGCGCCGAAAGCCACCGTTGACTTTGCTTCGAATCCGCCAGAACTGCCGACGGTTCCCGGCGGCCTTCAATCCCTGCAGGACTCGGTCTCGAGTCTGCTCGCCAGGCTGAACAAGGTGCCATTCGAGGGTATCGGTAACAACGCGCGGCAGACTCTTGCGGACGCCGACAAGCTCTTGAAGGCCCTTGACTCAGGGATCGTCCCCGACGCACGTGCCACGCTGGCTGCAGCCCGCAATGCGATCGACTCGGCCAACGGCGCACTTCAGCCAGATAGCGTGCTGACGCAGAACACCGTGGAGACGATGCGCGAAATGTCGCGCGCGGCCGCTGCGTTGCGTACGCTTGCCGACTACCTTGAACGCCATCCGGAGGCGGTATTGAGAGGCAAGACGGAGGGCGAAAAATGATGCGCCTTGTTAGCCGTCGAATGTTGATGGCCGTGTCGATGATCGTGGTGGGGGCGTGCGCGAGATCGCCGCGCTCGGAGTTCTACACGTTGAGCGCCGAGCCGATGGACCGCCTCGTTGCAGCCGCGGCGCCGGCAGCGATCGTGATCGACACCGTTACTGTGCCAGACCTGGTCGACCGTCCGCAGCTCGTACTGCGCGTCAGCCAGTCGCAGGTGAGGATCGACGAGTTCGCGCGATGGGCCGAACCACTGAAGAATCAGATTGCCGGCGTGCTTGCGGCCAACCTCGGCGAGCTGTTTCCCGACGCCGTCGTTTTCGGTTTTCCACAGTCGGCGGGTAAGCCGGCTGTTCGGCTGTCGGTCAATGTGCAGGTTTTCGATTCATCCGCAGGACAAGGGACGCAGATGGTTGCATTGTGGTCGATACGCTATCCCGGCGTGACCGGCGCGACCGATGGGAAGATTGCGTTGCATGAACAGGTTAACGGTCCGGGGTACGACGCATTGGTCGACGCGCATAGCCGTGCTCTCGCGATGCTGAGCCGTGAGATCTCGCAAGCGATCATCTCGGGAACGAAAAAATGAAATCCGCTCTGTCAGGTCCGGCATTTTTTTGCCCACATGGTGAAGCACGATGACAGCCAATACGACGGCACTGCCCACGCAGATAGCCGAGAACCTCGGGAAATTCGAACACACCGTGCTTGTATTGCAAGGCGGGGGCGCGTTGGGCGCGTATCAGGCAGGCGTGTTTACGGGGATTACGGAGGTCGGCATTGTTCCCGACTGGATTGTCGGCATCTCGATTGGCGCAATCAACGCGGCGCTCATCGCAGGCAATCCGCCTGAAAGACGGGTCGAGCGGCTGCGCGAGTTCTGGGATCGCGCTTCCGCGCGCACGTCCTTCTTTTCGCATCCTGTGTATGACGCCGCGCGGCCCTGGCTCAATGCATGGAGTGCGGCATCGGTGGTCACGTTAGGCGTGCCCGGATTCTTTGTGCCGCGTATGCCGCCGCCATTCATGGCGGTTCAGGGCGGTGTCGGCGCGCTCAGCTTCTACGACACCCAGCCGCTCAAGAGCACCCTGGAGGAGCTTGTCGACTTCGATCTGATCAATCGCCAGGACGTACGCCTTTCGCTTGGCGCGGTCAATGTGTGCACGGGTGAATCCGTCTACTTCGACAACATCAGAATGCGGATTGCCCCTGAGCACGTGATGGCGAGCGGTGCGCTGCCGCCTGGTTTCCCGCCGGTGCAGATCGATGGGCAATGGTACTGGGATGGCGGAATTTCCTCCAATACGCCGATGTGGTACGTCGTCGATGAGGCGTATCGGGAAAGCGCACTCGTTTTGCAGGTCGATGTGTTCGCCGGCGCGGGGGAATTGCCCAAGAACCTTCAAGAGGTTCAGGAGCGACTGAAGGATATCCAGTATGCGAGCAAAACGCGCTTCAACGCGAAACACGTCCGCAACACAGAGGAGCTAAGAGCGGCGCTGCGTCGTCTGCTGGAGAAGATTCCGGACGCCTTGCGCACCGACCCCGATGTACAGCGCCTGACGGAAGTGAGCACGCGAGGCGCAGTGGCGCTCGTACATTTGACGAACCGTCACGATACCCGATCATCGGATTTCAAGGATTACGAGTTCTCGCGTGCCACGATCGGCGAACTGTGGCAAGGCGGCCTCGATGATGTGCGTGACGGTATCGCGCGACAGGCATGGCAAGACGTAGTGGAGCTTGCGCAAGGAATTCACGTCTACGAATTCACACCGCTCAGTCCGGAAGCGATGAAGCGGCACCCTTCCGGGCCTGGGAGTGACTGAAGAAACTGTTGGAGTTGACGCTATGCGACGTTCTGTCCGATTCCTCGCGGGAATCATGCTCTCGTCTGTATCGGTTGTGGCCTTGAGTGCGCAGCCGATCATCTATCCGGCCCGTGGCCAGAGTGCGGAAAGGCAGCAAATCGACACTCAGGAATGTCACGCATGGGCCCAGAGAACCACGGGTGTCGACCCTGTCGCTGTCGCCGAGCAGATGGCGTACGCGCCTGCGCCGGAACAGCAGCGAGGCGGACTGCTGCGCGGGGCAGGCGGCGGAGCGTTGTTCGGCACCATGGTCGGAGGCGTGGCGGGCGGCCACTGGGGCGAGGGCGCCGGCATCGGCGCGCTGGTCGGCTCGATGGGCATGGGCATGCGAATGCGGCGCGAGCGCCAGCAGGCGGCCATGCAGCAGGAAGGCATGCAGCAGCAGGCATCGGGGCAACTGGCAACCTATAACCGCGCGGTCGCGGCATGCATGACCGGACGCGGCTACACCGTCGAGTAAATGGCGGGCGAACGTCACCCAAGCGCTGGTCGATCAGCCGGCTGCCCTGTTACAGCCTGACCCGTGCACGACATGCAGGAGGACAAGCGATGCGAAAGTTACTGCGGACGACTGCCGCCGCGATTACGGTTTGCGCGGCACCGGCCTGGGTGCTCGGTGCAGACTTTGATGGCAGCAAACCGTTGCTGTGCGCGACGATCGATGCGCATTTCTGCGACATTGGGGAAGTTTGTTACCGCACGCTGCCGGCCATCCTTGGGGCACCCGATTTCGTGCGCCTCAATTTCGCCAGGAAGATGCTGGTCGGTTCACAGCGCAGCACGCCGATCCGCTACATGGAGACGGGCGAAGGGCAATTGATTCTGCAAGGCACCGAGCTGGGCTATGGCTGGAGCATTGCGCTCGACACGAAAACGGGCGGCATATCCGTGACGCTGGTGAACCGCGACGATGTGTTTGTGCTGTTCGGGACGTGCACGCCGTCGTAGCTATGCAGCATGCAGGCCCGGCGGCGCGTCGACTTGCCTGTGCAACCTTAACGGGGAAAGCCCGCGCGGATGTCCTGTCGCGCCCGCTCCTCGCCGTCGCGGATTGCACATTCGGAATCGACGAAGGTTTCTCCTTCGTTGATCCGATAGGCGAGATGGCTTTCATAGACAGGCGCCCCGTCCGACCTCATGATGGCGGCGCACGCTACGTAGCCTGCGATTGCGCGGGAAGAGTCGGCTCCATGGGCTAGTCGAGCGTCGACAATGATCCGGTAGGGCGGTACATCGATCTCCCGGTGCAACGGCGATGACATGATGGCATTCCTGTGGCTGCAAGACGCGAGTCAGCCAGGTGCGTGGCACCGGCCCGGTGTTCCCGATTTTGTCACGCGGTCCAACAGAAGCAATACGACTTTGGTGCAACACAGAAGCCGGATCACGCCGCAACCACACTCGTCCCGCGTCCTGACAAAAACACTCTATACTTTTCTGGCGAGACGCCCGCCGCCAGGTAGGCAGTGCTCTGTGTGAAGCATTCCAGGGGTATCCATCTTTCGGTATTAACTGGAGCAGCACATGAAGAAGTACTTCTTTACCGGCGCCGCGCTGGTCATCCTGACGGGGACTGCGCATGCCCAGAGCAGTGTGACGCTTTACGGCCT
>NZ_JACFYJ010000289.1:0-601 GCF_037126505.1 Paraburkholderia bengalensis | reverse complement strand
GCGTTCACGCCCGAAGGACTGTTGCAGTTGCAGCAGAGCATCGAACGTCTGAACGGCGAAGCGCAAGTGCGCGCAATCGTCATCACAGGCGACGGCCCGGGCGTTGCCGGTGTGTGTTGCCCCTTGCGCGGGCATCCGCGGTAGCGCCTTCGCCGCGCAAGCGTTGCCCCTGTGCGGGGCGGCACCTACTTTTCTTTGCAGCGGCAAAGAAAAGCAGGCAAAAGAAAGCCGCTCACACCGCCAACCCTTGACACTTACCCACGGGCCCCCAACGTCCCCACACTTCATGCGGCAGCACGCCTGCTTGCACGCGTTGCCAATGCACTCGCAGGCGCCTGACCCGCTCCACACACGAGCAGACCGGCATGCGGCGATGGAAATTCAACTGCCCCTTCCTACGGTGGGACGTTCGAGGCCCGTGGGCAAGTGCTGATGCTGCTTTCTTTTGCCTACTTTTCTTTGCAGCCGGCAAAGAAAAGTAGGTGCCGCCCCGCACAGGGGCAACGCATGCGCGGCGAAGGCGCTATCGCGGATGCCCGCGCAAGGGCAAGCGCAAAACGGCAACGCCCGCGCCCCGAGGCGCCAACGCGGATGCCCGCGA
>NZ_JACFYJ010000288.1:0-631 GCF_037126505.1 Paraburkholderia bengalensis | reverse complement strand
GAACCCGTTGCCTGAGTGCCCGCCTGCGCGTCCACAGCGTCGCGACGAACTCGCCGGACGCGGCGCCGAGATCGGGAAGCTGTCGTATCGGGAAGGTGACGGTCGCGCACGGTCTTGACGGCGTTCGCAAGCACCGCGCATCACATGATTTCACGCTTTCATGCGTTGCGTCGCCCTGCGAACGCCCGCTTTTTTCTGAACGCTCGACGCTTCGATCTGTTCCGCCATCATCGTGCGGACGATCTCGAGAAACGTTTGCACCACGGGATTCGGTTGCTGCAACTGCGGACACAGCGTAAAGCCGCGGAACATGATCTGCGGCGAGAACGGACGAAACGCGATGCGCTTCGGGTTCGCGTCGATGGCCGCCAGCGGATTGACGACACCGACGCCCAGCCCGCGCGACACCAGCGCGCAGATAGTTGCGCCGTACGGCGTTTCGATTGCAGGCAGCTGTCCGGCGCCCGCGGGCCGCAGCGCGCGATCGAGCGGGCTGCGGGTGTCGTCGGCATAAGAAGGCAGGATCAGCCGCTCATTACGCAGATCGCTGGCTTCGATACGTTCCTTCGACGTCAACGGGTGCTTCGCCGGTAACGCGCACAACGCAGGCAGCCGATACAGCTCGGCGCTC
>NZ_JACFYJ010000287.1:0-637 GCF_037126505.1 Paraburkholderia bengalensis | reverse complement strand
GTAAGCGTTGCAGCAGCGACGTCTTGACTGGGGATCGTGATTGTCAGGCTGGGCTGCGGAGCTGATCGGCGACGACCCACGGTGTGAGTTCGTCGATGCGATTGATCGCATGGTCGGCGATGCGCGCGAGCACGTAGCGTAGATATGCCTCAGGATCGATACCGTTGAGTTTCGCGGTACCAACGAGGCTGTAGATTGCGGCGGCACGTTCGCCGCCAGAGTCTGCTCCAGCGAACAGATAGTTGCGTCGACCGATGGCCACCCCGCGTAGCGCGCGCTCGACTGGCAGGTTGTCGATTTCGAGCCGACCGTTTTCGCAATAGCGTGTGAGCGCTTCCCACCGGTTCAACGCATAGAGTATCGCCTGACTCGTGTCAGATTTGCGCGAGAGCGTTTCGAGCGTCGCTCTGAGCCACGCATGGAATCGGTCGAGTAGCGGCTGCGCGTGCTCCTGGCGATAGGCGCGGCGCTCGTCGGGAGGTTTGCCCCTGATCGTTTCCTCAATCCGGTATAGCGCGCCGATACGCTCGAGCGCTTCGGTGTTCAACGCATTGGGGCGGGCTGCGTGCAATTCATAGAACTGGCGCCGAGCGTGCGCCTTATGCCGAGCTCGGCATAAGGCGCATTATCTCGAGTT
>NZ_JACFYJ010000286.1:0-647 GCF_037126505.1 Paraburkholderia bengalensis | reverse complement strand
GCTCGTCGATCAGACGTTCATAGGCGGCCCGCACGGTGCCCCGGGACACGCCGAGCTGAGCGGCTAAATCCGACCAGGAGGGCAGCCGCGCGCCGGCGGAAAGCTGGCCCGACTCGATCGCATCTCGAATCGAGCCGTAAATTTGCGCGGACAGCGTGATGCGTCCGGCGCGATCGAGGCTAACAGAGAGCGTGGTCATGGACGCGATAGTACATTGGAACTTGTCGATGTTGGGCCTTTTCCCTGGCCCATGAGAAGCGTAACTTCCCCGGTGTAACGCCTCATAACACTTCCGGTGCCGGATCGGCCGATGACGCGGGCGGTCCGAAAGCCCAGCGTCACGTACGAATCGGACGCTCTTGAGAGCTCGAGTACCTCATGAAGCAGGACAAAGCAACGCCGACGAATGAACTACTCGACGTCGTCATTCCCGACAGTCAACTGGCGCGGGAGGTAGCCCAACTCATTCGCGACACCGAAAGCGAATTGCTGTTTAACCACTCGACACGAGTCTATCTATGGGGCGCGCTGCTCGGAAAACGAAAGAGTGTCGCCTTCGACCCAGAGTTGCTCTACGTCGCGGCCATGTTCCACGACATCGGTTTGACGTCGGCCTACCGCGACAGCGAACTGCGTTTTGAAGTCGA
>NZ_JACFYJ010000285.1:0-649 GCF_037126505.1 Paraburkholderia bengalensis | reverse complement strand
GCTCGTCGATCAGACGTTCATAGGCGGCCCGCACGGTGCCCCGGGACACGCCGAGCTGAGCGGCTAAATCCGACCAGGAGGGCAGCCGCGCGCCGGCGGCAAGCTGGCCCGACTCGATCGCATCTCGAATCGAGCTGTAAATTTGCGCGGACAGCGTGATGCGTGCGGCGCGATCGAGGCTAACCGAGAGCGTGGCCATGGACGCGATAGTACATTGTGATTGCTCGATCTTGGGCCTGTCCCATGATCCATGGGAAGCGTAATTTTCTCGGTGTAAGGCCGCTAATCAGTTTCGGCGCAGAATCAGGCGCGCAAGTGGGGCGGTTCGGAAGTCAAGCGTGCCGCGGGAAACGGACGCTCTCTACAGCTCGAGGAACCCGATGAAGCAGGACAAAACAGCGCCGGCGAATGAACTACTCGACGTCGTCATTCCCGACAGTCAACTGGCGCGGGAGGTAGCCCAACTCATTCGCGACACCGAAAACGACCTGCTGTTCAACCACTCCACTCGGGTCTATCTATGGGGCGCGCTTCTCGGAAAAAGAAAGCATGTCGCCTTCGACCCAGAGTTGCTCTACGTCGCGGCCATGTTCCACGACATCGGTTTGACGTCGGCCTACCGCGACAGCGAACTGCGTTTTGAAGTCGA
>NZ_JACFYJ010000284.1:0-656 GCF_037126505.1 Paraburkholderia bengalensis | reverse complement strand
ACGCCCGATCTTCCCTCCAATGGAGTGACAGGTGGCTCAATTCGATGTGTTTAACGGCGACGCTGACGGTATCTGCTCGCTGCATCAACTGAGGCTCAAGCATCCTGTCGATGCACAGCTCGTCACGGGTGTGAAGCGCGATGTCTGCCTGCTGCGTCGCGTAAGGGCCCGGTCCGGCGATAGCGTGACTGTGCTTGATGTCTCGCTCGATTCCAACCGCGCTTCGCTGATGTCGCTTCTCGATCGCGGTGTCAACATCGACTATTTCGATCATCACTTTCCAGGTCGCATTCCGCACGTTGCCCGACTGACTACGCATATCGATACATCAGCCGATACATGCACCGGCCTCATCGTGAATCGTTACCTGCGGGGCGAGAACAGATTGTGGGCGATAGTCGCGGCATACGGCGACAACCTTGCCCATGCGGCGCATCGGCTTGCCATCGCGTGTGCACTGCCGACTCCCGAAGAAGAGCGGCTGCGCGAACTGGGGGAAGCGATCAACTACAACGCGTATGGAGAAAGCGTCGAGGATCTGATAGTCGACCCTGTCGCGATGTATCGGGATATTCAGCCGTTTTCAAACCCTTTGGATTTCATTGCGGCCACCAACCTGCCGGGCCGCCTGACGCTGGCACGCATGGAAGATCTCG
>NZ_JACFYJ010000283.1:0-656 GCF_037126505.1 Paraburkholderia bengalensis | reverse complement strand
ACGCCCGATCTTCCCTCCAATGGAGTGACAGGTGGCTCAATTCGATGTGTTTAACGGCGACGCTGACGGTATCTGCTCGCTGCATCAACTGAGGCTCAACCATCCTGTCGATGCGCAGCTCGTCACGGGTGTGAAGCGCGATGTCTGCCTGCTGCGTCGCGTAAGGGCACGGTCTGGCGATAGCGTGACTGTGCTTGATGTCTCGCTCGATTCCAACCGCGCTTCGCTGATGTCGCTTCTCGATCGGGGTGTCAACATCGACTATTTCGATCATCACTTTCCAGGTCGCATTCCGCACGTTGCCCGACTGACTACGCATATCGGTACATCAGCCGATACATGCACCGGCCTGATCGTGAATCATTATCTTCGGGGTGAGAACAGATTGTGGGCGATAGTCGCGGCGTACGGCGACAACCTTGCCCATGCGGCGCATCGGCTTGCCATCGCGTGTGCACTGCCGCCTCCCGAAGAAGAGCGGCTGCGTGAACTGGGGGAAGCGATCAACTACAACGCGTATGGAGAAAGCGTCGAGGATCTGATAGTCGACCCTGTCACGATGTATCGGGATATTCAGCCGTTTTCAAACCCTTTGGATTTCATTGCGGCCACCAACCTGCCGGGCCGCCTGACGCTGGCACGCATGGAAGATCTCG
>NZ_JACFYJ010000282.1:0-666 GCF_037126505.1 Paraburkholderia bengalensis | reverse complement strand
CTGGAGCAGACGGTGTATGCGCGTTCTTCGCGGCTGATCGTGCTGTCCGATGCGTTCGGCCGGATTCTCTCGTCGCGTTACGGCATCCCGGCCGAGCGCATTCGCGTCGTGCCGGGCTGCGTGAACGTCGACCAGTTCAACCTGCCACAGACGCAAACTGAAGCGCGCCTACGCCTGCAACTGCCGGTGGGCCGGCCGATCGTGCTGGCCGTGCGGCGTCTCGTGCGGCGCATGGGCCTCGAAGACCTGATCGACGCCGTGAAGCTCGTGAAGCGCCGCGAGCCCGACGTGCTGTTGCTGATCGCGGGGAAGGGCCGTTTGCAGCAGGAATTGCAGCAGCGCATCGACGACGCCGGGCTCGGCGACAACGTCAAGCTGCTCGGCTTCGTGCCCGAGGAGCAGCTGGCGTCGCTATATCGCGCCGCCGATATCGGCGTCGTGCCGACGGTGGCGCTCGAAGGTTTCGGGCTGATCACCGTGGAGTCGCTGGCATCGGGCACGCCCGTGCTGGTGACGCCCGTCGGCGGTCTGCCGGAAGCGGTGGCGGGGCTGTCGCAGGATCTCGTGCTGCCTTCGACGGGCGCCGGGGCGATCGCCGAGGGCCTCGCGCGAGCGCTCGACGGATCGATGAAATTGCCCGATGCCGATGCCTGCCGTGCGTATGCG
>NZ_JACFYJ010000281.1:0-694 GCF_037126505.1 Paraburkholderia bengalensis | reverse complement strand
GGTCGCCGGCCGGCGACCTTCATTACAACAGTGTGGCGGAATGGCCCTGCTTCGTCAGGAGCGACACGGCCTTCTTGTCGAACGAGATGAACTGTTCCCCCCCCAAGAAATCGGCCGTCCCAGGCGATGACGCCATCGGCAAAATCCCCCCTGCTTCAAGCAAGGCAAGGCCCGCTTCGGCAGCTGGCCGGTTCGCGACAACATTACGCGTATCCAGCAGCGCCCGGATGGCTGATGCGATATCCGGCTTCGCCACTTTGTATGCACTGCGTAGGACCCACACCAGCTCGCACAATGTTTGCAAGCTCACGGCCACCATGTCGGCCGTATCCAGCAACGCGGTGGCCTTGTCGGCCTGTTCGTCATCATCGGCAACGATGGCGCGCAGGAGGACGTTCGTATCGACCGCTATCTTCATGCCTTACCGGCTCCCGCCTTCGCTCCGGCTTTAGCGATTGCCTCGTCGATTTCCTCGATGCTCAATCTGGCACCATTGGTTTTTCCCTTCAGGACACCCCGAAGCTGGTGAAAAGACGCGCCGGCTCGTGCGGCCCTGAGTTCGGCCCGGCCGTCAGGCAGCAGATCTACCTCGATCCTTTCCCCCGGCTGGATGCCCAGATGCTGCAGGACTTCCTTCCGGAACGTCACCTGGCCCCGGGATGTGACAGTTAGCGTACTCATAACGACCCCTTCA
>NZ_JACFYJ010000280.1:0-700 GCF_037126505.1 Paraburkholderia bengalensis | reverse complement strand
GCCCATGCTGCCGCGCCTGACGAGCTGGTACAGGCGGTTCGCAGTCGGCGCCTGGCCGTAGCGGAAGAACAGCAGCGCGCAGACCTCGCGATACAGCTCGCGCGTTTTCGGGAACGCGGCCTTCAGCCGGTCGATGTCGGTCGCGAGACGCGCGTCATCGGACGGAACATGGGACGAATCAGCGGGCAGGTCACCGGGCATGGGCATGGAAGGATTTGCGATGCGTCGATAATACAACGTAAAACGCCCTATATCTAATTAGGCAGCGCTGGTAATTTGGCATTAACCCCATAATGTCGAAAACAATGACATGATGGTGCAACGGGCCGTTGCACCATTTATACAGGGACGGATCATCGCCCCATTGGCTCCCGCAAACCCTCACCTTTCCCGGAAAGGCTCACCTTCCATGTCCACGCCACCCGCGAACGACCTCGTCCTGGTGCACCCCGCCCCGCTCGAACGGCTCGTGATCCCGGCCACGCTCGATGGCCACGCCGGGACCAACCGTGCCACCGGCGGCGTTACGCAGATCGCCGCCCCAAACGATCTGGAGGCGATCCGCGCGTGGCTTGCGCGGTTCGCCGACAAACAGACGACCTTCGACAGCTACCGGAAAGAGGCCGAGCGGCTGCTGCTGTGGTCGCTCGTGCAACTGGGCAAACCGCTCTCGTCGCTCACGCACGAGGACTGCCTGCGC